>QHBY01000570.1:3004-3211 GCA_003244245.1 Pseudonocardiales bacterium | reverse complement strand
CTTGGGTGGTAAATGAGCCAGACGTCGGTGACCTCTACCCAAGCGCGAACCGGGTTATCACGGTTCCCAGAGATTTTCAGGTGCAGGCTAGGTACAAGGCTCGCGCACTTGAGTACAGTCGCCAGATCAGGAGCCGCGAGGGTCTTGATCGACCTGATGTGAAGATATTATTCCTCGATGATGACACATCTCCGACACTTGCCTATA
>QHBY01000570.1:0-2978 GCA_003244245.1 Pseudonocardiales bacterium | reverse complement strand
CTATCGCAAGCGATTACGACCTGTCGCAGGGCGTGATCGCTACCCGTACCAGGTATGGGTCGCTTCCATTCCAGCACTTCTTCCTTAGCCACATGGACGATATGCGGCTGCTCGGCTGCTTCACCTATTGCGCACTATTCCAGGGGGTTCTCGGGCGCCCCCTTTATGTACACGGCGAAGGTCTCGCCGTCACTGGTAGCGCGGAGCGATCGATCACGTGGGACTACGATATCGACGCATCCGAGGACCTCATTTTCGGACACAACGGCACGTAAACATTCAGCCCTGACGCTGGCTTGCGCTTTCGATGCGTGATGGCATGGTGTGATCCCCGGCGGGTTCGTGTCGACGGGTTCTGTTTCTCGCGGTCGGTCAGGTTGGGGATGGAGCCGGTGGCATCCACGGCCGACCGAGTATCGCCTCGCGTAAGACGTCGATGGCGCCGATACCGTGTTTGACGGCGGTGGAGAGATACCCGCGGATCCGGTAGCGGTCGGTGGTGCGTTGCTCGCTGGTCAATCGGCCGGAGATCTTCTGTTGGACCTTGGCCGGTCGCAGGTCGCGTTCGGCCTGGTTGGAGGTGGGCGGCACCTTCAGATCGTGGGCGAACCGCAGGACGTCGGCTTCGCGATCGTGCAGGACTTCCAGTAGCAGTCTGGCTTTGCGCTCACCAGGGCGGTGTCCGTGGCTGGTGGTGTCGGACAGTCCACACAGCACACCCTCACGGAACGCTGTGATCAGGGTGTTCTTGATGTTGTCGTCGATGGTGGCACGGCCTGCCTCGCGCGCCAGGTTGGCCTCGTGGATCAGCTCGCGCAGCGCGTCGCCGATCTGGGCGGGCCAGTGGGCATCGGGGTAGACCTCGCCGGCGCCGGCAAGATCACGACCGAGGTGCTGGCAACACAGTTGGTGGACCAGTTCGCCCAGCGCCGCGCAGTCGTAGTTCTGATAGCGGTCGTGCACGATCACCGAGTCGGTCAGGTCCTTGAGCACGAAGGCTTTGAAGGTGTCCAGGTCGCGGTCACCGAGCAGGTAGTGGGTGTAAAGCTCAGTGCAGGCCACCAGCAGATACTTCTCGGCTTTCTTCCTGCCCGGCTTGGGTGTTCTCGGCCCGACCTTGAGCGGGGTCTCGTCGCAACTGACCGCATACGCGCAGGTGATCAGGGTCCGGATCCGGGCGTCCACCTCGGCCAGCAGCCCCGCGGCGCGTTCGAGCATGCCGTGCACGAACCCGACACTCGGGCTGGCACCGGTCAATGACTCCAACAGCTGCACGACCCGCTGGGCGGGCACGAAATGGACCACCATGAGATAGACCGCGAAGGCCTGCAGATTCGGGCCGTACCCGACCGACCCGGGGCGGGCGCCGTCGGGGCGGGTCGCGGTGTGCACCGCACCGCAGCCACACGCCACCTCGTGCTGATCGTACTGAATGACCTGCACCGACACCTGTGGGATCTCGTGTTGCTGGTAGCGGTCCACGACTCCCAGATCCCGGGCACCGGCCAGGTCCTGCCCGCACCCACAGCTGCCCTGAGGGAACCGATCCTGGCGATCATCAGGGGTGTCGGTCCAGGCCAGGTGCGACCCCGGGGCCCCGGGCTGCTTGCCCTTGGACCGCTTCGCGCCCCCAGCACGACGCTTAGGCGGCGGCGGGGTCCGACCCGGATCGTCGTCCTTCGACGGCGGCATCGAGGAGTTCCCCGAGTTACGCGAGAGCAGATGCTCCAACCGCGCCAACTTGCCCGCCAACACCTCGTTGGCCTCCATCAACTCCGCGAGCTGACCGGCCTGCGCGCTGATCTGCTGATCCTGCGCGCAGATCCGCCCGGCCTGCGCGGTGATCTGGTCGGCCTGGATCGCCACAACGACAACCAGCTCGTCATGGGACATCTCCTCCGGCCCGGGCACCAGAAGATCACACCGGACAACCGTCCATCACACCGTGACCGACACGCCGACATCGCCGAGCGCTCCATCATCCACAGCTCAGCCGCTGGTCAAGCACACGACTGAATGTTTACGTCTGGGAGGCGTGGGAGAAAGTCAAAGCGAACAAGGGTGCGCCCGGGGCTGACGGGGTATCGCTGGAGGACTTCGAGACCGATCTGAAGAACAATCTTTACCAGGTATGGAATCGGATGTCTTCCGGGTCGTACTTCCCGCCGCCGGTGCGTGCGGTGGAGATACCGAAGCCGCATGGTCAAGGTGTCCGGATACTCGGTGTGCCTTCGGTGGCGGATCGGGTCGCTCAGACGGTGGTCGCGCGGGTGCTGGAGGCGAGGGTCGAACCGATCTTCCATCCGGACTCGTACGGCTACCGGCCAGGGCGCGGTGCGTTGGACGCGGTGGCCACCTGCCGGAAGCGGTGCTGGGACACGGACTGGGTGATCGATCTGGACATCCGGGCGTTCTTCGACACCGTGCCTTGGGATCTGGTGGTCAAGGCGGTTGAGGCGAACACCGAACTGCCGTGGGTGGTGCTCTATGTGAAGCGGTGGCTCGCCGCGCCGCTGGCACTTCCTGACGGATCAATGCGGCAGCGAGAGAGGGGAACCCCACAAGGATCCGCGATCTCACCTGTCCTGGCGAATCTGTTTCTCCATTATGCGTTCGATTCATGGATGGCCAGAGAATTTCCTGGCATCGGGTTTGAGCGGTATGTGGATGACGCGGTCGTGCATTGTGTCAGTGAAGCGCAGGCTATGTTCGTGTTGGCGGCGCTTCGGAAACGGATGACACAGGTCGGGTTGGAGTTGCACCCTGGCAAGACTCGGATTGTGTACTGTAAGGACAGTAACCGGTGTGGCTCGTACGAACACATCGAGTTCACGTTTCTCGGGTTCACGTTCCGGCCGCGCGGGGTGCGCGCGAAGCATGGGAAGATCTTTACCGGCTTCAATCCAGCGGTCAGCAAAGGCGCTTTGAAAAAGATGAGCGTAGAGGTGCGGTCATGGCGTAACCAGTCAGACCCCCAG
>QHBY01000569.1 GCA_003244245.1 Pseudonocardiales bacterium | reverse complement strand
CCCGGGCGGCCGCGACGATCCCGAGCTCGGTACGCAGCTGCGCGGACGTGGCGTACCGGTCGTCATTGGGCGCCCGGAAGTCGCTCTTGCCGTCCGCACGTTGTAACTCCACCGGCACCGCCCCAGGATCCGGCGCAGACACCTCGACGACCCCGTAGCGGGAGCCCTCCCGGAGCACCTCCAGCGCCAGCTCCGGTGCAGACCCGCCCACCCCAGGCGTCTGATCGAGCTGGACCTTGATCGCCATGATGAGGTTGCCCACAGTCCAGGTGGCGTACTTCGCCTGCACCGCCACCACCGCCTCGGCCAGCACCTGTTCCCGGGCCCGCATCTCGTATCCCTGCTGGTCAGGATGCACCCCGCGCACCACGGCCCGGCAACGTTCGGCGGTGTCAGTGAACATCGCGGCCAGCCGCCCGAGCCGCGTCCCGTTCCAGTTTCCGATCTGCTCCTCAGGCGAGAGGCTGGTTTTGTCCGCCCTGGTCTCCAAGGCGGCGGCCTGGCGGATCGACTTCACCGCCGCCGGCCCCGGCTCGTGCCCCCACCGGGCCCGATACTCCGCCACCAACTCCTCGCTGCGCTCGAGCACCTGCCCCCGCCGCGACGACGCCTCGCACAGAAGCCGCTGGTCTACCCCCATGATCTCGCGTGCCACACCGTCCGGGCGCAACACGAACACCACCTCAAACTCCGCCGCCATCCCCCGCTCGAGATCTTGGAGGTAGATCGCGTCCGCGCCCTGCTTGATCGGTGCGAAACCGCGCCCATCCAAAGCGCGGATCTTGCCGTCCGAGCAGGTCACAAGCCGGTTGAGCACCGCGAAATGTGCGTGGATCTGCGGCTCCCGCGCCCGAGAAGTCCGATGGTCAAACCGGATCCCGACCAAACCCGTACCCTTCTCATACTTCCCGACGCTGCGCCCATCCAAGGTCTTGCCGTGATACCCGGTGCGCGTGTACGCCGCCTGGGTCTGCACGAACGCCATCGCCTTGTCCACCGCCGCCCGGTGCACCTCCAACAGCCGCTCAGCCTCGGCATACCGGCCCGCCGCCAACAACCCCGCGTAGTACACCGACACACTCTTCGGCGCCGAAAACGTCAGGTCGTAGTAGGCGACAGCCTTACGCCCATCAGCCCCGATGGTGTTGCGGATCTCCCAAATACGCTCCTCAGAAGCGTCCGGCTCAGCCGCCAAAGCCGCCGCGATCCGCTCCTCGACCGACCGGTAGATCCGCGGCTTCGCCCCCAGAAACACCGGGTCGTTCTCCGTGCTCGAGGGATGGCGCAACTGTCCGAACACCGCCCGAACGTCATCCGCGCTCGCCCCCGAACCGGCCTCGAACCCGACCATGTCCAAGCCCTCGCCCCACCACACCCCGCCCGGCTCACCTTGGGTCGAGCGCACCAGATAGTCAGCACCAGCGCGCACCCGAGACTCCGCCTCACCCCGCGCAAGCTCCTGTTTGTGACCATGTTGGTGATCATGTTCGAGAGCGAGATCGAGCTTCGGGGCGTGCTCATGTTCCGCGCAGCCACATCCCCGCAGCAGGTATTCGACGCTGCCCGCGCCGATCGCGGTCACTCGAAGCACGTGGATCACCGTACCATGATCATTATGTAATGCATAGGTGTGCTTTCGGTTTGTGATGGTAGTAAGGGTTCGGGTGGTAGTAGGCTGGAGGGGAGAGGCGGGTCAGGAGTAGGTGCGGAAGTGCGAGGAAGGTGAGCGGAGTGAAGACGCAGGAGAAGGTGGTGGGCGAGGGGGCGGAGCAGGCGCGCGTAATCCGTGAACGCGTGGTCCGCCGGGAGTGCCGGCGGTGTGGGGAAGGCTTCGCTCAGCGGGCGAAGGGGCGACCCGCGATGTACTGCACGCCGGCGTGCAGGCAGCAGGCCTGGGTGCAGCGTCACCCGCGCGTCGATAGCGACCCTGGACCGCCGGCACCTGCCGTTGTCCACGACATCGTCGAACGCACCCTCGCCCCACGCCCGGCAGCACCGGACTGGATCTCCCTGCTGGGGTTGCTCGCCGAGCAACTAGGCGATGACCGCACTGCCCTTGTGCGTGAACATTGGCACCACCGCAGACTGTTCACCGCGCTACAGAACGCCACCACAGCGCTCGACACCGCCCACCCCGGTGGGCTCGAACCGATCGTCAGGCGAGAGTCCGGGCGGTATGTCGTTGGTCCCGGCCGGACTGGTGTCCAGCAGCAGTGAGAACGAGCGTGCGCACCGCGCGCTCGTTCTGCGTCACGACCGCCCCCACCGCCCGTACGCAGCGCGGGCAGCTCATCACCGGCTCCAGGTGCCAGCCCTGCGCGAGCAGCCAACCGGCGATCCCGGGATCCGTGGCCGGGTCAGCGCCGGCGAGCGCGCCGCTCAGCAGCGGCCCGTCGGCGCAGTACACACACCGCACGTCACTGACCGGCCCCGACGGGGCGCACACCCGGCAGAACCGCCGCTGCGCCAGACCCCCGACTCGGCCAACAGCCAGCTGACGGTCATATCAGCACGCAAATGGTGCACTTCCGCCTCGGTCGTGGGCCGGCGCCCGCAGCTCGGGCACGACCCACCTCGCCCGGTTCGCCGGGGGTCAGGTGCCGGGGCGCTCATCAGCGCCGCCGGGTTCCCGCGTCCACCGTGATGGCCGGTGTGGTGACCGTGGCGGTGGAGCCGGGGACGGCGTTGCGTCGCCACAGCGCCCGATACACCGGACTACGACCGCCCCTGAGGGCGTCCGCGATCTGCCGCACGGTCACCCCCCGCTGCTCACACATCCGCTTCGCGGCGCTGGCCTTCTCCGCATTAACAACGGATAATAGCCCATTATCCTGTACATAGGTCCCATCGAGGCACCGCAAGCAGGGCAACCACCGTGCGAGCATGAACGCGAGGACCGCGCGTTATCCAGTACATCGCCTCGGAGGCCACCCGTGAGCGCCCCACCCGCCACCCACCAGCACCCGATCACCGGCAGCACCGGGAGCACCGGGAGCACCGGCAACGGGCCGGTGCGCGTGGCCGACGCCATCGAGGCATTCCTGACCGCGCCCCGCCTGGCCGGCTCGCCCCATACCCGGCGCGCCTATCGCGACGTGCTGCACCGCGTCGCCGACAGGCTCGGGCCCAACCGGGAACTCGCCGACATCGATGACAACGAGATCGAGGTCGCGCTCACCGCGCTGTGGAGCAGCGCCGCCCCGTCGACCTGGAACCGCAACCGCGCCGCGGTGTCCTCCTGGCTGAGCTGGTGCACCACCAAGGCCCGCTGGGCGGCGCCGGGGATGCCTGGCACCTGCGAACGCCGCACCGAGCCCACCGACCACACCAAAGCCGTGGACCGGGCCAGCATCGATGCGATCTGCACCCGCCGCGACATCAAGCTGCGTGAGCGGGTGCTGTGGCGGATGCTCTACGAAACCGTCTCCCGTGCCTCGGCCGTGCTCGCACTCAACGTCGAAGACTGCGACCTGGACAACCGCCGCGCCCGCGTCCAGGTGAAAGGCGGACACACCGAATGGATCGTCTGGGGCCGCGGCACCGCCCTGCTGCTACCCCGCTACCTCACAGGCCGCACCCGCGGCCCGCTGTTCCGCACCGACCGCCGCCCCGGACCCGCCCGCCGCGCCACCACCGCCACCCGCGACCTGTGCCCCGACACCGGACGAGCCCGGCTGGGCTACGACCGCGCCCGTGTCCTGATCGCCCAACACACGGGCTTGAGCCTGCA
>QHBY01000568.1 GCA_003244245.1 Pseudonocardiales bacterium | reverse complement strand
CGGTTGTTCGACGCCGCGACGGTCGAGCGGATCGCCGGGCATCTCCTTCGGGTGCTGGCGGTGTTGGGTGCTGATCGGGGTGCTCGCTGGGGTGATATCGACATTTTGACTCCCGCGCAGCGGTCGCAGGTGGTGGTGGAGTTCAACGACACCGATCGGGACGTCCCGGCGGTGGTGTTGGCGGAGTTGGTGGCCGCGGCGGTGGCCCGGACCCCGGATGCACCGGCGGTGTTGTTCGACGGTGGGCCTTTGGTGGGGGCGACTGTTGCGGGTGGGCCGTTCGCGGGTGGGGTGATTAGTTTCGCGGAGTTGGATGCGTGGGCGAACCGGTTGGCGGGGTTGTTGCTGGCTCGGGGTGCGGGTCCGGAGCAGCTCGTGGCGTTGGTGTTGCCCCGTTCGGTGGCGTTGGTGGTGGCGCAGCTGGCGGTGGCTAAGGCGGGCGCGGCGTTTTTGCCGGTTGATCCGGGCTATCCGCCCGGGCGGGTGGCGTTCATACTCGCTGATGCCTGCCCGGTGCTGGTGTTGACCGTGGCCGAGGTGGCCGCCGGGTTGCCCGCGGTCGCCGATGCTCCGGTGGTGGTGCTGGATGACCCGGCGGTGGTGGCTGCGGTGGCGGCGATGCCCGATCGGGCGCCGACCGATGCCGACCGGCAGACGGCGTTGGTGGTGGCGCATCCGGCTTATGTGATCTACACCTCGGGGTCTACCGGGCAGCCCAAGGGTGTGGTGGTCTCCCATGCCGGGTTGGCGAGTTTCGCTGCTGCGCAGGCCGAGCATTTCCGGGTGGGTCCAGGAGATCGGGTGTTGGCGTTCTCCTCGCCCAGTTTCGATGCCTCGGTGTTGGAGCTGTGTATGTCGCTGCCCGCGGGGGCCGCGTTGGTGGTGCCGCCGGCGGGCCCGCTGCTGGGTGAGCAGTTGGTCGAGGTGCTCGCGCGGCACCGGGTCACCCATGCCCTGATTCCCCCGGTCGCGTTGGCCACGGTGGATCAGCAGGCCGCGGCAAGGTTGGCGGAGTTCAGCACGGTGATCGTGGGTGGGGATGCCTGTAGCGCGGAGTTGGTGACCCGGTGGGCTCCAGGCCGGCGGATGATCAATGCCTACGGGCCGACCGAGTCGACGGTGGTCGCGACCTGGAGCCAGGCGCTGACCCCGGGCGGGGTCCCGCCGATCGGGTCCCCGATCCCCAATACCCGGACCTATGTCCTCGACGCCGACCTGCGACCGGTCCCGGTGGGTGTGGCCGGTGAGCTCTACATCGCCGGGGCTGGACTGGCGCGGGGATACCTGCACCGGCCCGGGCTGACCGCGGCCCGGTTTGTGGCCAACCCGTTCGGTGGTCCGGGTGAGCGGATGTATCGCAGCGGGGACCTGGCCCGGTGGACTCCGGGTGGGGAGTTGGTGTTCGTCGGTCGAGTCGATGAGCAGGTCAAGATCCGGGGGTTCCGGATCGAGTTGGGTGAGATCGAGTCGGTGCTGGCGGCCCACTCCGACGTGGCCCGGGTCGCGGTCATCGTCTACGAAGCCCCACAAGACCAACAAGACGCTGTCGCCGGGGCGGGGTCTGGTGTCAAGCGGTTGGTGGCCTATGTGGTGCCCGCCGCTGCGGTGGAGGTCTCGCAGTTACGGGCCCATGTGGCGGCGATGTTGCCCGACTACATGGTGCCCTCAGCGTTTGTGATGCTTGATGAGTTGCCGCTGAATTCCAATGGCAAGCTGGATCGCCGCGCGTTGCCCGCGCCGGATGTCAGCGCGGCGATGGCCAGCGGTTACATCGCCCCACGCACCGATGTCGAGGGTGTTCTGGCGGGGATCTGGGCTGAGGTGTTGGGAGTGCAGCGGGTCGGGGTCGAGGACAATTTCTTCGAACTCGGTGGTGACTCCATCCTGAGTATCCGGGTGGCCTCAAGGCTACGGGCCGCGTTCAGCGTGGATTTGTCTCCGCGGGCCATGTTCACCCATTCCACAGTCGCGCAACTCGCCGCGGCGATACCAGCCGGTTGTGCCACCGAGGTATCAGTCATCCCGGTGGCTGATCGGGACGCTGAGCTGCCGTTGTCGTTCGCTCAGCAGCGGTTGTGGTTTTTAGAGGAGTTCGCGCCCGGGGGAACGGGGTATGTTTCTGCGTTCGCGTTGAGGTTATGCGGGGAACTCGACGTTGATGCGCTTTCGGTGGCGTTGACCGCTTTGGTGGCTCGGCATGAGTCGTTGCGGACGACGTTTGAGGCGGTGGATGGCCGCGGGATACAGGTGCTGCACCCACCGTCGGTGGTGCCGCTGCCGGTGGTGGACCTGTCGGGGCTGGCTCAAGCCGCGCAGGTGGTGGAATTGCAGCGGGTCGTGGCGACCGACCGTGACCGACCGTTTGATCTGGTGCAGGGACCATTGCTGCGGATGGGTGTGGTCCGCCTCGGCGACAACGAGCACGCGCTGACTGTTGCGATGCATCACATCATCACCGACGGTTGGTCAATAGGTGTGCTCCTTGCCGAGCTCAGCGCACTCTACCGGGCAGCTGTGCACCACGAGAGCGCCGACCTGGCACCACTACCGGTCCAATACGCGGATTTCGCCGCCTGGCAACGAGCGGCACTGTCAGGACCGGTACTCGACGAGGGACTCACCTACTGGGGACACCAACTCGACGGCGTGCCACCGTTGGAACTGCCCACCGACCGCCCCCGCCCACCAATACAGACCACCAACGGCGCGATCCTCGAATTCCAGATACCCGCCGACGTGACCACCCGACTGAAAAACCTCGGCCAACAACGCGACGGCACCCTGTTCATGACCCTCATCGCCGCCAGCCAACTCCTGTTCGCCCGCTGGTCCGGACAAGACGACATCGCGGTAGGAACCGTGGTATCAGGCCGGGAACGGACCGAGCTAGAGGGACTAATCGGGTTCTTCGTCAACACGATCGTGCTCCGCTCACACGTGAAAGACACCCACACCTTCACCCAATTCCTCGACACCGTCCGCGACACCGTCCTCGACGCCTTCGCCCACCAACACGTCCCCTTCGAACGCGTCGTAGACCACCTCCAACCAACCAGAGACACCAGCCGCACACCCCTGTTCCAACCCATGATCGTGCTACAAAACACACCAAACCAAACCCCGAACCTACCCGGCCTACAAACCACCCCCATCGACCTACCCACAACAAACACCAGCTTCGACATCACCCTAGAATTCCAAGAAACCAACAACTGCCTACACGCAGCCCTGACCTACAACACCGACCTGTTTGACCGGGAGACCATGGGGCGGATGGCGGGCAATCTGTTGGTGTTGTTGGAAAGCGTGGCGGCCGAGCCGGCGAGACTGGTGTCAACCCTGCCGTTGTTGACGGCGGTCGAACGTGATCGGCTGCTGATGGAGTGGCACGGCACCGACCGGGATGTGCCTGCTGCCACGTTGGCAGAAATGTTCGAGGCGCAGGTCGTGCGGAGCCCGCATGCGCCGGCGGTGATTGTCGAGGGCGGGGCCGTCAGCTTCGCGGAGTTGAATGCGCGGGCGAATCGATTGGCGCGGTTGCTGGTGGAGCGGGGTGCCGGTCCGGAGCGGGTGATCGGGTTGGCCCTGCCGCGGTCGGTAGACATCGTGGTAGCGCAACTGGCCGTGGTGAAGGCAGGGGCGGCCTTCGTCCCGTTGGATCCAGCGTATCCGGCTGAGCGGATCGGGTTCATGGTGGTCGACGCGGCCCCGGTGATGGTGCTGACCCGGGGTGATGTAGCGCCCGAGGATGGTCTGGGGGCCAGCGTCGCCGGGGTGGACGAGATCCCGGTAGTGGTCCTTGATGATCCGGCGGTGCTGTCGACGGTAGCCGCGATGGGCGATGGTGATCTGATCGACGCGGATCGCTCCACGCCGCTGCTGTTGGCCCAT
>QHBY01000567.1 GCA_003244245.1 Pseudonocardiales bacterium | reverse complement strand
GTCGCCGACGACTTCGCCTACCTCGCACGAACGCCCGCCGCGGCCGCTGCGCAGGCCTTGGTCAAGGCCGGCATGAGCGCCGATCAGGTCGATCTGTGGGAGATCAACGAGGCGTTCGCCTCCGTCACCATCAACTCGATCCGTGTCCTGGGGATCGACGAGGACAAGGTGAACGTCAACGGGGGCGCCGTGGCCCTGGGCCACCCGATCGGGGCGTCGGGCGCGCGCATCCTGGGCACCCTGGTGCTCGAGCTGCGGCGACGGGGGGGCGGGGTGGGCTGCGCGGCGATCTGCTCGGGCGGCGGGCAGGGCGACGCGGTGATCGTCTCGGTTGGTGGCGGCTGAGGGCTCGGGCGGGCCTGTCCGGGGGCGGCTCTCGACGAGCATTCAAGGTCTCCTGCCTGCCTGAACTGGTCCGTGATGAGTTATGCTCGCATCATGAAGCGAACTACCGTGATGCTGCCGGACGATGTGCTCGCCCGGTTACGGAACGAGTCGCGACGTCGTGGCACGTCTGTGGCCGAGGTCGTGCGAGACGCGGTGGAGCGCCACCTCCCCGAGCCCGAGACCGGTCAGCCGCTGTCGTTCTTCGCAATGGGGAAGGGAGGCCCTTCCGATGCCTCCGAACGCGTCGACGAGTATGTCGCTGGGGTCGTCCGCAGGCGCTCGCGCCGACGTTCCTGATGCTTGTCGTCGACGCCGGGCCTCTCGTCGCGGCCGCGGCGACCGGTGATCGCAACCATGCACGGTGCGTTGAGCTCCTTGCCCACGCATCACATCCGCTGGTGGTGCCGGCACTGGTCGTGACCGAGGTCGCCTACTTCCTGGCGGACCGCCTCGGTGCGGCGGCCGAGCGTGCCTTTGCCTCCTCGCTGCAAGCGGGTGAGTTGCTCATGGAGCCGGTGGAGCCCGCCGACTGGCAGCGAATCGTCGAGCTGCTCGGTCAGTACGAGGATCTTGGCCTGGGAATGGTCGACGCATCGGTGCTCGCCGCTTGCGAGCGCCTCGATCAAACCGAGCTCGCGACGCTTGACCGCCGTCACTTCTCCGTGGTACGGCCACGACACTGCCCAGCGCTCGCGCTGCTTCCGGCGTAGTCGATTGGCTGGGGTTCGGGCTCATAACCCGATGCTCGCTCGCCCCGCCCCGTCACGGCGTCTTGTCGCGGTCCCGGCCCCGGTTGCGAAACCGGTCGACGAGCATCGCTCCCCCCAGGACGACGACGGGCACCGCGAACACCACGCTCTCGATCCAGTGGCCGGCGTGGGCGAGGACGAGCATCAGGTGCTCACCGCGGAGAGCAGCCAGAGCCCGAGGCTTGTGAACCCGACCATCACGACGAGCATCCAGTATTGCGAGCGTGCGGCGTCGCGGGGTCGCCGGTACATGGCGATGGCGCGATCGTGGGCCAGGATCAGCCCGCACACGTGGCCCGTCACCAGGGCCGCGACCTGCACGTACCAGATCGCATTGGAGGAGATGAGGTTGTAGTTGATCGTTGCCTTGGCGGTGCCCAGCAAATTCGATCCGTTGCCCAGCGGATCTGATGCGAGGTAGCCCACGGCCTGACCCTGGAAGGCCAGCAGCGAGAAGTAGTGCGCCACCGCGTAGGCGAAGGTGATCGGAATCAACGTGTGGGCGAAGCGGCCGGCCAGCTCGCCGGAGCGATGACCTTCGCCGACCGTGTGCATCCCGCGGATCCCAAGCCAGTAGAACCCGGTGATGAGCAGGATGGCCACGACGAGCCCCACCGTTGAGGCCCACTGGATCGCGGTCTGCGAACCGGCCCCGAGCTCGGAGAAGGAGCTGGCGAGGTCCGGGCTGATCGACGCCCACACGGGCCCATTGGAGAACCCGTCGAAGGAGGTCGAGCCAACTGCCGCGCAGAGCAGGGCCACCGTCCCAGGCAGCAGGTCGAGGGCCGGCGCTCCGGACAGCGGCCGGCGCACGTAGAGCACACCGTCTTCGCGCTGCCAGATGGACAGGCGGCTGAGCAACCCGAAGTACACGCCAAACGCGTCCGCGCGCTGCGCCCAGGCTCTGACGCCGAAGAGCGCCATGCCCACGAGCTGGACGGCGCCGTAGGCGATGCACAGCCCCGCCAGGATGTCGGGGTGGGTCTTGTCCTGGTAGGCGAGCTCCAGCCACGCAAAGCCCACCAGGCCCACGACGGCCGGCCACCGTCCCAGCCAGACCGGATACGCGAGCGGCGGGCGGTAGGGGCGCCCGCGTCGCGTGCGGGCAACCAGCCATCCGAAACCACGGCCGACGGCCAGCCAGGGGCTGAACGAGCGAAAGACGTCTCCCAGCAGCACGCTGGCCACGGCCAGGCCCACCCAGAAGTGGACGTAGACGAACACGGTGGTCAGGTTGCGCTGAGGCTCGTCCTGCACCCCGGCGAAGCCCGCGTATACCACCAGTGCGAACACCGCCACCCCGAGGGCGCCGGCCGGGACGTCAAGCCACGCCGGGAGGCGGCCGATCCGCCGCCGGTGGGTCTCCTGAAGCGCCGGCTTGGGCCACAGCAGCGCGAGGGCCGCGAAGGAGAGGACGAGGACGATCGCCGCGGCCCACGAGAAC
>QHBY01000566.1 GCA_003244245.1 Pseudonocardiales bacterium | reverse complement strand
AGCGTCGAGCTCACCATCAACCCGGCCGTGCAGCGGGTGGCCTACGACCAGTTGACTCGCCGGGGCTACACCGGCGCGGTGGTGGCGATCAAGCCGAGCACCGGGGAGATCCTGGCGATGGCCTCCACCCCGTCCTATGACCCGAACCAGCTGTCCTCGCACGATGGCGCGCAGCAGGAGTCCGCCTGGAACGCGGGCAGCTCGCCCCAGCGTGGTTCCTCGCTGACCAACCGGGCGATCGCCTCGATCTACCCGCCGGGGTCGACCTTCAAGTTGGTGGTCACCGCCGCCGCGCTGGAGGCGGAAAAGGCCACCCCTGACACCCCGCTGACGGCAGCCGCCGCACTGCAGCTGCAGAACACCACGACATTGCTGCACAACTTCGCCGACCAGCCGTGCGGACCCGGAGCTACCGTCACGCTCAAGACGGCGCTGGTGCGGTCCTGCAACGCCGCCTTCGCCGAGCTGGCCGCCACGGTCGGCGAGACCGACCTGCGCAAGCAGGCCCAACTGCTCGGTATCGGGCAGCAGGATCTCACCGTCCCGATCCCGGTGACGCCGTCGACCCTGGGTGCGATTCCCGATGTCGCCGCGTTGGAACAGTCCGGCATCGGGCAGCGCGATGTGGCGCTGACCCCGTTGCAGAACGCGGTGATCGCCGCGACGATCGCCAATGGCGGGGTGCGGATGAGGCCTCAGCTGGTGCGCAACATCCTGGCCCCGGACCTGTCCGTGCTGGACAGGTTCGGACCGGAACAGGCCGGCACGGCGATGTCGCGCTTCACCGCTGTCCAGATCCGGGACCTGATGGTCGCCGCTGAGAACAGCTACCGCAACGACGGCAAGATCAAGGGCGTCAGCATCGCCGCGAAGACCGGCACCGCGGAGCACGGCACTGATCCCAAGAACACCCCCCCGCACGGTTGGTATGTCGCGTTCGCGCCCGCCGACAACCCGCAGGTGGCGATCGCGGTGCTGGTCGAGAACGGCGGGGACCGCAACCTGGAGGCCACGGGTGGCTCTTTAGCCGCCCCCATCGGCCGAGCCGTCATCGGAGCCGCCCTGCAAGGAGCCCGCTGATGCTGGCCAGCGGGCAGGTGTTGGCGCAGCGCTACCGGTTGGGACGGCGCATCGCCATCGGCGGCATGGGCGAGGTGTGGCAGGCTGCCGACACCCGGCTCGACCGCCAGGTTGCCGTCAAGGTGCTCAGGCCGGAGCTGTCCGGCGATGCGGAGTTCCGGCACCGCTTCCACACCGAGGCGCGGATGACCGCGTCGCTGAATCACCCCGGCATCGCCGCGGTGCATGATTACGGTGAAGCCGTCAGCGATCCCGATGGTGGGTATCTGGTCGCCTACCTGGTGATGGAGCTGGTTGCCGGGGACCCGCTGGACGCGATCCTGATGCGCCAGCCGCGGCTGAACGCCGGCCGCACGCTGGACATTCTCGGCCAAGCCGGCGATGCGTTGCAGGCCGCGCACGAGCGCGGTCTGGTACATCGCGATATCAAGCCCGCAAACATCCTGATCACCCCCGACGGGAAGGTGAAGCTCACCGACTTCGGCATCGCCAGAGCCGTCGACGCAGCTCCGGTGACGCGCACCGGGATGGTGATGGGCACCGCGCACTACATCGCCCCAGAGCAGGCGGCCGGCGGCGACGCCGGTCCAGCCGGAGACGTCTACTCGCTGGGCGTGGTGGGTTACGAGTGCCTGGCCGGTGAGCGCCCGTTCTCGGCGGACAACACCATCACCATCGCGATGATGCACATCCGCGACCAGCCACCCCCATTGCCACGCGATGTGCCGCCAGCAGTCTGCGAGCTGATCGAGACTGCGCTGGCCAAGGACCCACGGCAGCGCTACCGCACCGGCGGCGAGTTCGCCGCCGCCGTCGCCGCAGTCCAGGCCGGGCACCGGATGCCGCTGCCCACCGGCGTGGCCAGCAGCACCGCCTGGGCCGCACTGCGGGCCAACCAACCGCCACCAACCGCCCTGCTGCCGGCCCTCCCACCAGCGAGCCCACCGGCCCTACGCCACCCCGGACGGCACGGCGCGGGGCGACTCGGGGTTGCCTTGCTCTGTGTGCTCGCGCTGGCGCTGGGCGGCTACCTGGCCCGCGACGTGCTGCGTTCAGCAGCCGCGCCCACCGGAGTGGTCGCCGGGACGGGCACCACCGACGTGACCACGGCGCTCGCCGAGCCGGTGAGCCCTTCGTCTGTGACAGCACCGCCCGTGGCTGCACCGTTTGGCATACCGCCGCCGGCCGGGCCCGAACCCACCACGGTGCAACCCGCCCCGGAGTCGACCAACCCGGGCGACGCTCCCCCGGAGGTGCTCATCATTCCGACCGACTACTGGGGTCACCGGGGTAGCGATGCCGTCGTGACCGCGAAAGCCCATGGGTTGATACCGCGAGTGGTCGATGACAATGGCGACCAGGTCGACCCGGACCTGCGGTCCCAGTGCCGGATCATCGGAGTGGACCCGCTGTCCGGCTACGTCCCCCGTGGATCAACGCTGGAGCTGACCTGCAGGGAGGGAAAGTGACCGGTCAGCCCCCATCGGGTGACAGCCGGACGGGGGGCATGATGGAGCCCGGGCCGGGCCGCACCACGGCACGGATCACGAACGAGGAGCGGAACGGCGCCGGAATGACCATTCCCCGACTGCTGTCGGATCGCTACGAGCTGGGCGAGACGCTCGGCTATGGCGGCATGTCCGAGGTGCACCGCGGGCGCGACGTGCGGCTCGACCGCGACGTCGCAGTCAAGGTGCTGCGCGCTGATCTCGCCCGGGACCCGCAGTTCCAGCACCGCTTCCGCCGGGAGGCGCAGAACGCCGCCGCGCTGAACCATCCCGCCATCGTTGCGGTGTACGACACCGGCGAAACGGTTTCCGACTACGGTCCCTTGCCGTACATCGTGATGGAGTACGTCGAGGGCCGCACGCTGCGCGACATCGTCAAGACCGAAGGTCCGATGGACGAGCAGCGCGCGATGGAGACGATGGCGGATATCTGCGCCGCGCTGGACTTCAGCCACCGCAATGGCATCATCCATCGGGACGTCAAGCCCGCCAACGTGATGATCAACAACGCTGGCGCGGTCAAGGTGATGGACTTCGGTATCGCCAGAGCACTGGCCGACGGGCAGGGCGTGACCCAGACCGCCGCGGTCGTCGGCACCGCCCAGTACCTGTCCCCCGAGCAGGCCCGCGGGGAGCTCGTCGACGCCCGGTCGGATGTCTATGCTGCCGGTTGCGTGCTCTATGAACTGATTACCGGGGAGCCGCCGTTCACCGGCGACTCCCCGGTCGCGGTGGCTTACCAGCACGTCCGCGAGGACCCCATCCCGCCGTCGCGGCAGAATCCTGAAGTGCCTGCGGCGTTGGACGCGGTGGTGCTCAAGGCGATGAGCAAGAATCCGGCCAACCGCTACCAGTCCGCTGCTGAGATGCGCACCGACCTGGTCCGCGTGCTGTCCGGGCAGCGCCAGCTGGCGCCAGTGATCATGACCGACGCGGACCGCGACCTGATGCTCGACTCGGGTCCCACCGTGGCCATCCGACCTATCCGACCCACCCGGGCCAATCGGCGCCACGCGGAGCTCACCGGTCCGCCGGTCGAGGAGCGCCGGTCCGGACGTGGTCTCGGCGTCCTCACCACGGTGGTGGTCGTCGCGATCATCGGGCTGCTTTTGCTGCTGTTTACCGACGTCTTCGGTGGCGGACCGAAGCCGATCCCGCTGCTCAACGTGGTCGGCCAGCCGGTGGTGTCTGCCGAACAGGCCCTCAACGGCCGCGGCTTCCAGACCGAGCGCCATCCAGTCGAGTCGACCCCGCAGGATCTCGATCGGGTGGTGGCTATGAGCCCCACCGGTCAGGCCCTGCCGGGAACAACGATCCGGCTCGACGTTGGCGCCGGGCCGGCCGAGGTGGAGGTGCCCAACCTGCTCGGTCTGGACCGCAATCAGGCTGCGGCATCCCTGCAACAGGTAGGTTTGGTGCTGTCACCCGACCAGGGCACCCAGGTTGCCCAGGACGACAAGGATATCGACCGGGTACTCGGCCAGAATCCGACCGCCGGTGGCCGGCTGGCCAAGGGCAAATCGGTGGCCATCACAGTCGGCGTGGCTCCGGCAACCGTGGGTGTGCCCGACGTGGTCGGCACCAATGTCGACCAGGCCCAGCGCAACATCGTGGTTGCCCATCTCACCCCTGCGGTCCAGGAAATCGACGGCACGGCGCAGAAGGGCCAGGTCCTGAAGCAGAGCCCAGGTGGGGGCAACACCGTCAAGGCAGGCAGTACGGTGACCCTCACGGTGTCCCGAGGTAACCAGCTCAAGATGCCCGATCTGCGCGGTCAGACCCCGGCCCAGGCGCAGGCCACGCTGCAGAAGCTTGGTTGGGCAGGCACCCTGAAGGAGGTCTTCGCCCCGGTGGAGGACGCCGCTCAGGTCGGCCTCATCGTCACCCAGGACGTTCCCGCTGGTACCGGCTTCGCTCGCGCCCAGACCATCACGGTCACCGTCGGGCAGAACAACGCGACCACCAGCACGACCACCACCAGCGGGATCTTCGGCGAGACCCCAGGATTCCCAGGCCGCTAACCAACAGCGTCAGCGTACTGCCGCTGCCGAGGCGAGCTTGCGCATCTGAGTCTCGAGCTCGACCACCCGTGCCTCGTCCACCTCGGCTCCCGCGATACGCAGCCAATTCGCCAGTAACCGGTGCCCGCCGTCGGTGAGGACCGACTCCGGATGGAACTGCACGCCGTGCACCGGGAGCTCCCGGTGGCGAAGCGCCATCACGATCCCCGACTCGGTGCGGCCGGTGACCTCCAGCTCATCCGGGATGGTTTCGGGGAGCACGGTCAGCGAGTGATACCGGGTGGCAGTGAACGGCTGCGGCAACCCGGCAAGCACCGCAACGCCGTCGTGATACACCTGCGACGTCTTGCCGTGCAGCAGCTCCGGAGCCCGCGCCACGGTGGCACCCCAGACCGTCCCGATCGCCTGATGCCCGAGGCAGACGCCGAGTACCGGGCGCTTGCGCGCGGCACAGTCCCGGATGATTGCCATGCTCGCACCGGCTCGCTCCGGCGTACCCGGACCTGGGCTGATCAGTACTGCGTCTGCGGCAGCGACGTCCCCGGGCTCGACCGCGTCGTTGCGCCGCACCACGCACTGGCATCCCAGCTGCGCCAGGTATTGCACGAGGTTGTAAACAAAGCTGTCGTAGTTGTCGATCACGAGGATGCGCACGCCATCCAGCCTATCGAGGGGCGCCGCGTCAACGACGCCGCCTACCGCGCCGTGACCTCGTTGAACGGCAGCCGGGGCTCTACCCATGGGAATACCACCAGCATCAGCAGCGTCAGCACGGCTGCGACGAGCAAGAGAGATTCCAGGAGCCTCACCGCGTGCGAGCCAGGTAGGTGCCGCCAGATCCAGCTGTACATGAGCCTCCTCAGGCGCCGGCGGTCAGCTCGACAGGCCGTTGACCCTCGGCCTTCCGATACGAGGCGACCAACGTTCCGTGCACGATAAGCCGCTCCCGGGCGGAGAACTGCGGGTTGCATGTGGTCAGCGTGATCAGTCGGTTAGCCGGAGCCCGGCCTGGCTGGCCAGGAACTGGAGCGATCACGTCGACCTGGTTGGGCAGCACGATCGTCCTGCCCACCACGTCCGCGTAGTGACCAGGCAGCGGCTGCACGCCTCGGCACTGCGGCTGCGTCCCCTTCCCGACAGCCCAGCCGTCGGACTCGCCCTGCAGCGGCAGCACCCGGTAGACGTACCAATGGTCCGCCGTCTCCACCACGATGGCGTCACAGGAGGACAGCAGGTCCAGGGAGTTGAAGGGGGCGCCCTTGCCGACCCGGTGCCCGGCCACCCCGAAGTTACCCAGCTGGCCAGGAGACGCCGTGCCCTGATAGTGCCCCGGGCCGACCGCCAGGGCGTCCTGGTCGGTGCCCTCCAGCACGGTGAACACGAAATCGGGTCCGAACGCGGGGACGTACATCTTGGCGATACCGGCGCCCTTGACCGGCCGGTTCACCAGGCCACGACCGTTGCGCCAGGTGTCGTCCAGCTTGGCGGTGGCCTGTCGCTGCTTCTGGGCTGAGATCCAGTCAGTCACGTAGGTTTCGTAGAAGACGAAGAGCAGCGCCACCAGGCCCACCGTCAGAAGCAGCTCACCCAGCACGCGGACGGTCGTCCGCACCGGGTCTCCCCGCCCGCGTGATGGCGACGAACCCCGTACCGGGGACTGTGCATGGCTCACGAAACCTCCTCGCAGGACAGCGGCATCGTCACCGGCTCGCCCAATTGCCAGCTCAAAGCAGCACTGACGTCAACATCAGACGCCAGCACCGCCGCCAGCACGGAGACGGTAGTGGGTGCCGTAACGTGTGCGCCGAGCGCCCCGCTATGGATGGTGAGGCCGCCGCAGACACCCGCACGTCGAACGAGGAATGACCATGCCGAAGTCCAAGGTCCGCAAGAAGTCGGTCTACACCCCGCCGGCCGAGGCTCTCGGCGCGGTGAAGGTCCGCGTCGCGGGTCCCTCGCACCCGTTCTACGTTGCTGTGATGCTGGGATTGATGCTGCTTGGCCTGCTGTGGCTGGTGGTCAACTATCTGGCCATCGACAAGATCCCGCTGCTCAACAGCCTAGGCAACTGGAACTTCCTGATCGGCTTCACGTTGATGGTCACCGGCCTGCTGATGACCATGCGCTGGCGCTGACCACCCGAACAACACCGCTGCAATTCATCCCCACTGTGGACAAACCCTGTGGACAGTATGGGCGTTCACGACGTCAAGCGGCGGCCGGCGCGGAGGCAGCTAGCGGCTCTTTGGGCCGTAGACCATCGCGGCTGTCAGCGCCGCGCCGCACGCCAGGCCACCGAGGTGGCCGAGGATGGAGATATTCGGCACCGCGAAGCTGATGATCACATTGAGCACGATGATGGTCAGCGCCGGGCGCGGGGACAGCCGCAGCCGCATTAGTACCACAGCGAGGCCGCCCATCAGCCCGAATACCGCACCCGACGCGCCGGCGGTGTTGCTCACCGGGTTCGCGAAGAGGAACACCGCCAGCGAGCCGCCGAGCAGCGAGACCAGGTACACAACCAGGAAGCGGACGCTGCCCAGCACTCGCTCCAGGTCTCGGCCGATCACCCACAGCGCGATCATGTTGAAGATGAGGTGCAGCGGCCCGATGTGCAGGAACCCTGAGGTGAGCAGCTGCCACCAGGCGCCCTGCACGACCGCCGCGGGCTGCAGCGCCCACTGTTGGAACAGCGGCGCGTCGGCGTTGTTGGACAGGCTGCCGGCCTGCGCGACGGTGAACACGAAGATCGCCACGTTGATCGCGATGAGGATCGGGATCACCATCGAGCGACCAGTCGGTGCCGCCCACGAGAGGGTACTGGAGCGGGATTTCGAGCCGGTGCTGGCGCGCCGACGCGATTGGGCGTCTCCGGCTACGCAGTCCACGCACTGGTAGCCGATCGACGCTTCGCGCAGGCAGGCGGGGCAAGCGGGCCGGTCACAGCGAGTGCAGCGCACCCCAGTCTCGCGGCCCGGATGCCGGACACACACTGGACCGGCCATCGCCGTCATGCTCCGGCCGGCTCGACCGTCACCCGTTCGATCACGATGTTCTTGTCTGGACGGTCCCCGCGGGTCGGCGTGGTAGCGATCTTGTCCACCACGCTGCGGGATTCCTGGTCGGCCACCTCGCCGAAGATGGTGTGCTTGCGATTGAGGTGCGCCGGGGTACCGACGGTGATGAAGAACTGCGAGCCGTTGGTGTTCGGTCCTGCGTTTGCCATCGCCAGCAGGTAGGGGCGGTTGAACTGCAGATCCGGATGCGGCTCGTCGCCGAATCGGTAGCCGGGGCCACCCCGTCCGGTCCCGGTGGGGTCACCACCCTGGATCATGAAGCCCTTGATCACCCGGTGGAACACGGAGCCGTCATAGAACGGCCCAGACGGCTCACCCTTGGCGTTGTTCTGGGAATAGTCCTTGCTGCCCTCGGCGAGGCCAACGAAGTTCGACACCGTCTTCGGGGCATGGGTTGGGAAGAGGGTGATGCGGATGTCACCCTCGCTGGTGTGCAGGACGGCCTGCGTCTGGTCTGTCGTGTGTTCAGTCACCAGACCCATCCTGCCAGCCCGCCGGTTCGGTTGCGGGCGCGGCACGATGGGCATACCTACCTGAGATCGACGTTACCGAGCAGCCAGGCGGCGACGGCGAGGATAGCGAAGGGCTAAGGACGTGAACGAGGTGAAGACCCGCCGCTGGCCGTGGGTGGTTTCGCTGTTACTCGCCAGTCGCGGGAGCCGCCGCCGTGGTGCTGCGCGCCCGCCGGCTGCCGCGGCCCGAGCCCGAGTGGTTGGCGATCCGGCCGGTCGAGCGGTCGACCGTGCAGTACCGCGACCAGGTTGCCACCGGGCGCTCGCCGACCGGCAACGGCATCGCCCGCGCGCACTGCCCCCCGGCCGGCACTGACTGAGCGAACAGCGCGGTACCAGGTCTTAATAGCCAGGGTCTTATAGACCCAGGTCAGAGACCCAGAGCGGCGATCACCTGCTCGGCGATCCGGCGGGCGCCGATCGTTTGTCGCTGATTGGTCGTGATCACCACGGCGGTGCCCTGGCGGCTGACCGCAAACACCGCTCCGTCGGTGGTCGGCTGTGAGCCGCCCGACCAGCCGCCGGGAAGCGCGGCCAGATCGGAGCTGGCCATCGGGGCAGCAGCGTCGACGGTTGCTCTCGCCACCTGCGGTGTGGCCACCACGATCCAGGTCCGTAGTTGCACGGTGCCGTTGGCAGCGAGGAAGAAACAGGCTGGCTGCGGCTGGGTCGGGCCGGTATCGGAGATCCGCACCGCGACGACTCGCTCCCCGTTGGCGGCCTGTACTGCCGCCGCCGGCAGGTAGCGGCACAGCCCATCGGCGACCGGCGCGGGCGGCGCAACCGGCTGGATCGCTGCGGGGGGTGCCGGGGCTGCTGGCCCGGCATGCTCGATCGGGGTAGGAGTGGCGGACCGCCCGCCACAGGCGACGGTCACGAAGGAGAGCAGCCCAGCCGCGAGGATGCCGATGACCGGCCTGCAGCGGCGCGACGGTGACATGTCGCCGCGCAGTTAATCACGGCGGAGTAGGTGCGCTCAGCGCGGGCTATGGCCAGCTCTCCCGGAGATCGTCGATCGATGCCTGACCCGCTGAATAGTCACTGAGTGCAACGGTTACCGGCTCTGTTTGTCCTATTTGAGGCATCTAGCCAGTCGCAGCGCTGCAATATCTACGCTGCGTGCGACTAACGGTAGTTCCGGTCGACGGGTAGTCACCGTTCGGGGAGTAGTCGGGGTGCCGGTCGTATCTGCGTCGACTCCCACGTCGTTGAGCCGGTATCTGGATGCCCGGAGATTGGCCACCACACGGTGGAGTCGGAGCGTCTATTGCAGGTACGAGGGATCCACGGCCGCCGAGGGGGAAGGCCGTACCGCCCTCTCGCGGAGAGATCTCGAACGAGGAGGAACACCGGAACATGACGTCACGCACACCCAGGAGGCACCGCCGCCTGGCTCTCATGGCCGCCGGCACGGCAGCCGCGATGGTTTTGCTGCCGGGTGCTGCCTCTGCGCAGGTGGTCCACTCGGTGCAGAAGATCGTCGGCACGTCCGCACAACCGGTAGTGCCCAGCCCCGGTGCCCCCGGGACGCCAAGTGCACCACAAATCACCGAGCCCGGTGGTGGTGGCGCCGGTGGTGGCGCCGGTGGTACGCCCGGTACCCCCAGTACCCCCGGTGGCATTGTTCCCGATCTCAACGACATCGTCGGCGGTAATTCGGGCCGTGGTCTTCTCGGCGGTGACCGCCACGATGGCCGTGATGGTGAGCGCCATGACGGTGATCGCCGCGATGGAGATCGTCGCGATGGCGGTGACCGTCGCGACGGTGACTATCGCGACTCATCGGGCAGCCACGAGATCGACGACCTGAGGGGCCCTGACCACGCGTCCGGTGCCGTCGCCCGGATCGACCTACTCAGGTCGCATCTGCTCGACATCACCAGGTACAACGGCACCATCGAGGACAACGGGGACGCGCACTCCGACTCGACGGTGCTCGGCCTGGGTGGTAGCCGGATCATCGGCTCCAGCGCGTCGTCGAAGGACCACGATCGACACAATCGAGAGGGTGACAACGGCGATGCCCTCAAGCTCTGCAACGCCAGCGGCGGCTTGCTCTGCCTGAGCCTGCTCTACCACAATGCTGTGGCCACCGAGGACCATGACTCCTCGCTCGCCGCTGCCCGCGGTGGTGTAGCGGCGCTGTGTCTGGGCAATCACGACAAGGACGCCACCACCTCCTATGAGTGCAACGGCATCCTGTCCTTGGGTGTTGCCGAGGGTCTCGGTATCGCCGAGCGGGACAAGGAGCACGGCCACACCAAGGCCGACTCCGCCAACGAGCTGCTCAACCTCTGCCTGGGCAAGCGCGACAAGCTGACCACGCCCTGTGAGGGTCTTGGTGTGCAGGCCGTGCATGCAGACTCCAAGTCGAGGTCGGACAAGCCGGAAACCGAGCGTCACTCGTTCCTGCTCGGGATCGACAGCAACGGTCATTCCTCCTACCTGGGCGACCAGGACATGGACCAGGCCTTCCCGAAGGATTGTGGTGACTCCGCGCTGCTCTGCCTGCTGCTCAACCAGGGCAGGTCGGTCATCTTCCACAACCCCAAGGGAGCTGGCAGCGCGGTGGAGGCCCTGCGCCTCGACGTGCTGAACCGCGTCCTGCTGGTGGTGCTGGGTCAGGCTGAGACCCTCGCCCACGAGACGAATGACAACGATGACCACAACAAGGGTGAGGACCACGGCAACGGCGAGAACAAGGGCAACGGTGAGAACGCTCAGGGTCCGGAACTGGCCCAGACCGGTGCCGATGTCGCCGGGCTGCTCGCCGGTGGATTCCTGCTCACTGGGTTGGGTGCGCTGACTGTGGCGGCTACCCGTCGTCGGGTTGGCAAGCACAGCGTCTGAGTTGGTAGCAGTCTGACGGTTACACCTTCAGCGGGGGTCGGCGAGCAACTCGTCGGCCCCCGCTGGCATGTTGCCCCATTGTCCCCCAGTACGATCGGCGCCCTCATGAATACCTTGATCTCTAATCTTCCCGGGGTTTCCCGGCTGCGCAGCCGACCGGTCACCTCCCTGATCGGTGTCGTGGCTCTGGTACTCGCCGTGGCGTTCGGGGTGATCGCCTGGGCGCTCAGCGGCAGCGTCGGTGGTGCGGTCGATACTCATGAAGTGGTCAATGCCGCCGGCCAGTACCGCTTCGAGGCTCCCACCGGGTGGACTACCACGCAGCAGGGCCGCACCACCACGGTGACCAGCCCGGATCAGACCACCGTGATCACGCTTGGCACCGGTCGGGTCGGACCGCTGCCGGTGGCCGGCACCTTGTTCTTCGAGCAGGTCGCCACCAACTATCACGATGTCCAGGTAATCCCACCCGAGGCCAAGCAGGTGGGCGCTGCACCGGCACTGATATACGGCGGTGTCGGAAGCAACGCCAAGAACACCCAGGTTCGGTTCCTGGCGATCACAGTCCAGAACGATCCCACCAACTACGGCATCGCGGTGTTCACCGCAGCGGACTCAGACCCGAATATCGTGCTCCCGCCAGTGAACCGGGTAGTCGAATCCTTCCGAGCGGTGCCGAAGCGCTGACCCCGTCAGCTGATGTCGATCGGGATGGCCACGGTGGTCTCATCGATCTCGGAGGTTCGAACGGTCACGGTGAGCTGCCACGTCCCGCTGAGGGAAGTTGCACTGCCTGGGCGACGTATTCACCCGGTGCGGTGTGCGCAAGCGCAACCTCGAATGGACCGAGCTGCCGCACAGTGAGCGTGCCGCGCAGTTCGGCCGCGTCATGAGGGGTCCCGTGGAGGTCTTCGACGGTGATGCGAACCGCGTTCGGCCCGGTGGCGGCCGGATCGACGTCCACAATGAGCTGTCCTCGCCCGTTGCGCCCGCCGGTGTCATAGCCGATGACGTGATGGGCCGGCCCTGGGGCGCGGTGGTCGCGGTTCGACCGGGTTCGGCGTTGACCAGCATCGCGGTGATCCCGAGCACGACGGCACCGAGCGCCGCTTCAGCGAGCACGCTGCGCCGCAGCGTGCTTTGTGTAGCCCTGTGGGACCGCAGGGCGACACAGAGCAGCAAGGCGAAAGCCCCGAGTTTCATCAGTAGCAGCCGGCCGTAGTCGGTGGATCCGAACGCCGCCCAGCTGCCGAGCTGGCGCCACGACTGGTAGCTACCGGTGCCGATGAGGGTCACGATCGAGCCGGTTGCGATCGAGGAGAACCGGTACACGGCGCGCTCGGGTGGCGCTTCGGTGTTGGTGGTGCCCGCAGGTCGCAAGATGACCACGAGGGTGACCAGCCCACCGAGCCACAGGCCCATTGTCAGGAGATGCACGACGTCTACCGGCAGCGCCAGCGCTGGTTGCAGTCCCACCACCGCATGGTCCGCGGCGGCCCAGGTGCAGGCCAAGCCAAGAGCCAGTGTCACGCCGAGCGCACCGAACCACGCCCGGCCTCGCCGCTCGAGGTGATCTAGCCAGGCGCACAACAGCACCACGTAACCGCCCGCCAGCGCCAACAACAGCAGCCGGGCGGTCAACGCGGCACCCAACGGCTGGCCAGGGTCTGCGAGACGACCGCGGAGTCGAAGAGTCGATCAAGACCCAGGCCGTTGCCGTAGGATCCCTGTAACAGCAGGGTGGCGATGCTCGTGGCCAGCAGGCCGGCCCAGCCGCCCAGCATCACGTGGCGGACGTCGCGTCTGGCGATCGCGCCGGGCCAGCGCAACAGGACGAACGCGATCGACCCCACCAGCAATGCGTAGGCCGCGACCCGGACGATGGCATCGACCACACCAACCGGGGCGCTGCCCGGGGGCACGGTTGGTGTGGCCCGGCTTGGCGAAGGGTGGCCCACCGAGGAGGTGAAGGCACCAGCCACCGGGTGCGAGTCGGCCGAGATCACCCGCCAGGACACCGTGTAGGTGCCCTGCGGTTGGTCACTGCCTCCCGGAAGGCCGACTCCCACGGTCGAGGAGCTGCCCAGTGCGGCGGCATGGCCGTTGTCCACCTCGGCACCATCGGGTCGGTAGACCCGGACACCATCGGCGGCCACCACCACCGGCTCGCCGAACGTCAGCGACACCGTGGCGGGCACGGTGGCAATCACCGCACCCTGCCCGGGATCGGTGGAGATCAGCACCGCGTGCGCGGCGGCCGGACTGGCGCCGGCGAGTAACCCGAGCAGCGCGCAGATTACGGTCACCGTGACTGTCATCGCGCAGGCCCGCAGTGCCCGCCGACGACGCACTGGTGGGCTCAGCCAGCAGTGGCGCTACGACGGTTGCGCAGTCCAACAACGATCCCGACTATTCCCAGCACGATCCCCACACCGCCGAGCACAACGCCCCACACGCCCGGCGAGGAACCGGTCGTCGCAGCCGCTGGGTCGGCGTCGGCCGGTGTCAGCGTGAGCACCGGCGCGGGATGGTCCGGCTCCGGCGCACCCGGTGGGGCGGTGTCAATCCAGCGCACCACTTCACCGCTGTCGTAGGTCTGCAACGCCTTGAACACCAACTGATCGGTGTCGGTCGGCAACGGACCCATCGACACGTCGAACTCCTCGAACGAGCCTGGTGGGATCTTGCCACCCGTCCAGGTGATCTTCGAAACGGCCTCGGTGACCTGCCCGTCGTCGGTGATGATCGGTTTCGCCAGCGTGGTCTTCTGCGCGGTCGACGTCCAGCCGGGTACCGCACGGGTCTGCACCGACGTGATCGGGTGGTCGGTGGGGAGATTCACTTCCAACTGGGTGGTCGCCGCATCGTTGCGCTCATTGGGAACCCGGAAGGGCACCTCGGTATAGCCGCCCTGCGGGGCGGTATGAGGATTTACCGTGACATGTGCCCACGCGACGCCGGCGAGGACGAGCAACGCCACGGCACAGACGGTGCCGGTCGCGGCAGTCCTGCTGCCTAACCGACGGCCCAGCCTCCCGCTGATCTTCAGCACTGGCACTCCCTGGTAGGCGCTGCATCAGGCACGGACAGTCACAGCATCGTCAGGAGCATGTAGCTCATCCCGATTGCCATCACGAGCTCTGAGGAGCCGAGCAGGTGGGGCGAGATGACCACGCCTCGGATTCCACTACCCAGGGCAGCGATCGCCAGGGCTTCCGTCGCCTCGGTGTCCGTCGCCCCGGTGTCCGTTGCCCCCGTAGTCGAGGGAATCGCCAGCCGGGCACCCAACCGCACCACGAACACCAGGAAATACGCGATGAACACCCAGGTCAGCGCGGGCAGCGCAGTGCCAGCGGAACCCATGCCACGGGAGCCCATCGCGGCCATTTCCATGCCCCGGCCATGGAATGCTCTGCCGGCATCACCGCCAGCATGTACACCATTGCCAGGCCGCCGATGGCGAGATGCAGTTCGTGGTGGCCGCCCGCGTCAGGCGACGGTACTGGGAGTGACCGCGCTTGCCGCCGGATCAGCCGGACCGCGATGTGCCCGGCGGCCACGCCGAAGACCACCTGCCAGTACAGCCGGGGCAGCGGATCAACCCAGGGCACCAGCATGGCGACCATGCCGAGGCTCATCACGCCGCGCGAGGCATCCACACCCCGGTGGGCGGTACCGCCCCACGCCGACGCGTCCCGGTGAGGAGTGCATAGCCGGGCCAGGTAAAACACGGTCAGCGCGGCGAACACTGCGGCAAAGAGCCAGCGCACCCACTCCGCGCCCGCCACTGCGCTCACCTCCCGCGCCCACCCTCACCTACCTAGTCGGCTACCTCCTCCCGTTAGTTCCCGACCGCGCCGCGATGATCAGCGGTCGTCGTCGGGCAGGGGGATGACGCGGTGTTGGTCGGCGAAGTCCGCGGGGTCGGCTTCCAGCGGCGCCTGGGTGGGGTCCGCGTCGTCGTCCTCGTCGAGATCGGTCAGGAAACGCTTCTGCTCGGCCACGTCCGGGCCGGGGTCCTCGATGCCCATGTGGTGCTTCCTTTCACTAGCGGTCGTCGTGATCAGGTTATCCGGAGCACCCGAGAGCCGCCTGGACGCCGGTGCGATGCTGCGGTGGTGAACCAGATCGACGCCGGCCGGCTCGTGTTGGCGCCGATATTTCGTCCGGTGGCGCGGATGCTGCTCGATGGCGGCATCCCGAAGGGGCTCAACTTCGCCCCCGGTTACCCCTCTCGATTCTCCCTTGAGGTCATGGAGGCGGTGATCTCCCAGGAGCCAGGCCGGTTCGGACCGTACTTCTCTCGCCGCGCCGGGAATCCGCCGAGCGGGTCGCCGAGACCATGGTGGGACACACCGCCAGCCGCCGCGTGATGGAGAAGGCGGGCATGCGCCAGTGCGGGGCGCGGTCGACATCGAAGACGGCGAGCCGGTGGATCTGGTCAGCTATGAAGCGCTCGCTACCACGCCACCGGAAGCTGACTGACGGCACCGGCCACCGCCTCGCGCAGGGGTTGGATCTCCCCCAGGGGGACCGCAAGGCGCAGGGCGGGAAAGCGTTGCAGGAGACGATGGGGCGTCACCGGTGTGCGGGGGTGTCTCGGTGGTGTCGTCTGCGCCAGAACCAGCGGGCCAGCAGGGCGACGATCACGGCGACGGCGGCGATGAGCACAACGAGCTGGTAGCGGTGGAACCCACGGTAGATGGCTCCCAGGTGACCGCCGGCGAAGTAACCGACGGAGGTCCACACCGCGACCCAGACCACGGCGCCCAGCGCGTTGAAAGCCAGGAACCGCCGCCACGGCATCCCGGCGATGCCGGCGACGACGCCGTTGAGCTGGCGCAAGCCGTCGACGAACCGGGCGACACCGACGATCTTGCCGCCATTGCGTCTGAAGAAATCCTCGGCCTTGTTGAGGCGCTTTTCGGTCACGAAGACGTAACGGCCGAAGCGAAGGACCAGCCGCCGACCGCCGAAGTGCCCGATCAGGTAGCCGACGTTGTCGCCGGCCACGGCCGCGAGGAAACCCAGGACAGCCACGCCGAACACATTGAGCCTGCCGGCTCCGGCGAAAACACCCGCAGCCATGAGCATGGTCTGTCCAGGGACCGGTGCGCCGAAGCTCTCAATGAACAGGAACCCGAAGACCGCCAGGTAACCGTACGAGACGAGGATCGGAGCCAGCCACGCGAACACTCCCGGCAGCTCAGGAGCCACCCCACCACCCCTCGTTGCGTCTGCGCAGCCCGCCGACGTGCCACGGTCGAGATTACCCGCTAGTCATCCGATCTACCGCCTGCCTGGATGCTTGCCGGCGCAGCCCGGTAGAAAGCTTGGGGTTTGCGCGCTGGGTATTCGGGAAGTCGTAGCCAACTACACGGTGTCACCGGCTCCATGACGAGGGCAGTGCGGCGACGTGCATTGGGAACGGCGGGTGTGGCGAAGTGTGCACTTCGGCTGGCGGTCGGGGACTGACCCATCTCGGATTGCTCCACCCCGCTACCGCGAATGTGGCCGCCACCCTCGCCCCACTGGTCGCCGATCGGCTCGCCCGCGGCGAGCCGGTGCTTGCTGTGCTGCCCCCCGCCACCGCCGACCGGCTGCGGGTCCGGCTGCCCGAGGTGGCCGGTTTACACACCACCGACCCAGCCGAGTTCTACCGCCATCCCGGCCGGGTGCTGGGCCGCTACCGGGCCTGGATCGGTGATACGAGCCCGCACGGCGAGCCGGTCACCATCGTGGCCGCCCCTGACCCCGACGGTGACAACGCCCACCGCGCGGCACTGTGGATGCACATCGACGCCGTCACCACGGTGGCCCTGGCTGACTGCGACCTCACGCTGGTCTGTGTCTACTCCGACGATCCCAGCACCGCTGATTCCGTTCGCCGGGCGCATCCCAGCCTGCTCAATGGGGTGAGCGTGCCCAATCCGGACTACCTGCCAGCGGAACAGTTCGTGGCGCGCTACCCGCTGCCCCCGCCGGCCGAGCTGGGCGAACCCGCCCTCACCCACACCATCGACCACCCGGTGCAGCTGGCCGGGCTGCGCCGGGTGGTGGCCGGTCACGCCAGTGGCGCCGGGCTGCCACCCGACCGGTGCGAAGATTTCGTGCTGGCCGTCTCCGAGATCGCCAGCAACGCCATCGAACACGGCCTCCCGCCTGCACGTGTGCAGCTGTGGGCCCCCTCGAGCTCGGTGATCTGCCAGATCACCGACACCGGCTTGGACACCAAGCCGCTAGCCGGGCTGCTGCCCCCGCCGACGACCCAGCGCCGGGGCCGCGGCCTGTGGATGGTTCACCACCTCTGCGACCGGTTCTACCTGTGGCCGCAGCCCACCATCGTCCGACTCGAGATGGACCGGACTTAGCCGTTCTGGTGGCGCGCGGCCAGCACCTTGTGGGGCACCTGCAGCAGGCGCAGGATGGTGACCAGTCCGAGGCCGCCGAGCATGTTCCCGAGCGCCGCGAACCCGGCCAGCCCGAGCCAGTCCAGGTAGCCGAACGGCGCGCCGGCCTGCAGCGCCGCGAAACACACCAGCGACGCGACGATTGCGTGGTTGACCTTGCCTGCGCCGAGCAGGAAGCCCGCCAGCACCGCCGGTACCAGGCGTACCCCGTCGGATTCGGTGGCGTGTTGCAGGTGGGTCATCAGCGTGATGAGCATCCCGCCGATCATTGCGAGCGCGAACGCCGACCAGCCGATGCCCAGGTCGACATAGGACCGGCCCGCTTCGATGGCGCTGCTGCGTAGTGCCGGGAATCCCGCCATCACCAACCCGGTGACGACCCACCCGCCAACGAGGTTGGTCAGCAGGGTCATCGCCCACAACCGGGCCAGACCTGCTACCGTGCCGCGCTTGGCGACGACGCTGACCACCGGGACCAGGAAATTCTCGGTGAACAGCTCGCTACGCGCCAGGGTCAGCGCGATGAACCCCGCGGAGAACGCCAGGCCGCCCAGCAGCACGCTGTGGGTAGCATGTTCTACGAGCAGCAGCGCGAGAACGCCGATACCTACATCGAGACCGCCTAGGAAACCGGTCGCAGCCAGTCCGATGAGCGACCGGCCCAACCGTTGTTCGCCCTCGTCGACCAGCCGGTCGAACGTTTCCTCGCTGTCCTGCTGGGGGATATCAGGCTCGGCGGCCTCGCGCTGCGTCATCATCGAAGATTAGAGCCACGAAGTGGGGGATGACGGGTGGACAACCAGTGACCGGTTCCGTGCGGCCGCCAGGTGCGGTCCTGTTTGACATCGACGGCACCCTGGTCGACTCCAACTACCTGCACGTCGACGCTTGGTTGCGGGCGCTGCAGGCAGTAGGACATCCGGTGGACGCCTGGCGGATTCACCGCGGGCAGGGCTTGGGTTCCTCGGAACTGCTGTCCACGCTGTTGGGTGCGGCCGCCGACCAGGTCGGTTCACAGGCCAAGGAGCAACACAGCGAGCACTATCAGCAGAGCTCGGAGCAGCTGCGGGTCTTCGATGGCGCTCGGGAACTGGTAACGGCGGTGGCCCAGCGCGGAGTCAAGGTGGTACTCGCCACCTCCGCCGCGCCCGACGAACTTGAGGTCCTGCGGTCCATCCTCGACGTGGAGGATGCCGTCGCGGAGATCACCGCCGCTGAGGACGTCGACGCGGCCAAACCGGCGCCCGACCTCGTGCACGTTGCCCTGCAACGGGCCGGGGTACCCGCGGATCGGGTCGTGTTCGTCGGTGACACGGTCTGGGATGTGCAGGCCTGTGTAAAGGCGGGGGTGGCCTGCGTCGGAGTGCTCACCGGGGGCATCAGCGCCGCCGAACTGACCGCGGCGGGCGCGGTCGCGGTGTACGAGGACTGCCGCGCGCTGCTTCGCGACCTCGACGCCAGTCCGCTGGCGGCCGTCTGGTCCTAGCTTGCTCGCCTACCTTTGCGATCGACGTAGGCTGGGCGGGGGAGAAGGGCTATGTTGGGCAGTTCTTCTCCACGGTCCGACGACAGGGAGGCTCGTATATGGGAACCGGCGACAAGATTGAGAACCAGGCTGACGTGCTCAAGGGTAAGGCGAAGGAAGGCGTCGGCCGAGCCACTGATGATCCGGGGCTTGAGGCTGAGGGTCAGGGCGACCAGGCCGAGGGCCACGTGAAGCAGGCCGGCGAGAAGGTCAAGGATGCGGTGAAGGACATCTTCGGCAAGTAGTCTCGCTGCCGGTGAGGTATGTCAACTCGACGCGACCGACGTTTTCCGAGGCAGAATGTCGGTCGCGTCGAGTTCACGCCCAGCCGTCCTGGTGGGCGCGGGCTTCGTAGAGCAGGACTGACGCCGAGACTGACACGTTGAGGCTGTCCGCATAGCCCAACATGGGAACACCCACTCGCTTGAAACTGTGCTGGTACCAGGATTTTGTGATGCCGTACCGTTCACTTCCGACGACCAGGGCCGTTCGCCCTGCGTAGTCGAGGTGGCGATAATTCACGCTCTCATCGGTATCGGCCAGATACACCGTGAACTGTTTCTTCTGCAACCAGGAAATCGCCTCGCCGGTGTCCTCGAACTCGATGTGCGGCACGCGTACCGACATACCCTGGCTGGCCCGCAGGACCTTGGGATGTGACATCCGGGTACGCCGGTTCGTCAAGATCAATAGGTCCGCTTTGCAGGCGTCCAGCGTCCGGATCAGCGTCCCCAGGTTGCCCGGGATTTCGATCCCATCCGTGACGAGTACCAGCGCGGAGTTTCCGAACTCGATAGCGTCCGGTTGCCAGTGCGGCATCTCGACGGTGGCCACGATGCCGTCAGGGTTGCCGCGCTCGGCCATGCGCGTCAGGGTCTTTTCTGATACCTGGAACGTGCGCCGTGCCCGGTCGGCCAACTCATAAGCGCGCTTGCCGGCTTCGTCGGAATGAGCGAGTTCTTGACACCAGTAGAAGGTGTCCACCCGCAAGCCTGTGTCGAGGGCGACCTTGGCGGCCCACAGCCCCTCGGCAACGAACAAGCCGAACCGGTTTGGGGCGGTGTTGTTCTGGATCGCCAAGACATCCTTGACTGCGGGGTGACTGATGCTGATCTGCTGGTATTCCACGGATAGTGCTACTCGCCCGCGCTGGACATGCGCTGCTGAAGGGAGGTCAGTGTTTGGCGTAGTACCCGCGATACGTGCATCTGCGAGATGCCGACCTGCTCGGCGATTTGAGTCTGGGTCAGTTGGTGGAAGAACCGCAGCACCAGGATCGTCTGCTCCCGGGGGGCGAGCCCGGCCAGCAGTGGGCGCAGCGCCTCCCGGTCGTCGATCAAAGCCAGCTCCTCGTCCAAGCCGCCGATGAACTCACCCAAAGTCGCGGCGCCGTCCCCGGCGCCGAGCATCTCATCCAGAGACGAGCTCCGGTAGGATTCCCCAGCCTGCAGGCCTTCGATCACCTCCGAGACCGGCAATCCCAGCCGATCAGCGATCTCGCTGGGTCTCGGTGCCCGGCCGAGCTGCTGGGACAGCTCCGCCAGCGTGCGTCTGATGGCGATATGCAGATCCTTCAGCCGCCGGGGCACCCGCGTCGACCAGCCGTGGTCGCGGAAGTGCCGGCGTACCTCGCCGGTGATCGTTGGTACCGCGAACGACAGGAAATGCGAGCCGCGGGCCGGTTCGAAGCGGTCCACGGCATTGATCAGTCCCAGGGTGGCTACCTGGATCAGGTCATCCAGCGGCTCACCGCGGCCGGCGAAGCGGCGCGCGATGTGCTCGGCCACCGGGAGATAACCGCTGATCAATTGCTCGCGCTGGCGTCGCCGGTCAGGATCGTCGGCAGCAAGCTCGGCATAGCGGCGCTGCATCGGGATCAGATGCGCATACCCGCCGGGTGGGGTGCCGGCTGACGCGGTAAGGGCTGCTGTGGTGGTCTCGGTCATCAGCAGCGCGCCCCCCAGCCGGTGATCCCCTGACGAGCAGAATGCCCGATCTCAACGTACTGCGGACTGGGGCTGCTGGTGGGCGGGTCGGCCCGGGCGCTGGGCGAGCAGGCTGCGGCAATCCGCGACCGCGCGCTCAAGCAGCTCGCAGAGTTGCTCATCGTGGCCGGGTCCGCAGAATCGGTGAGTATGTCTCAACACGACGCGGAGCGTGGAGATGACCGAAAGAGCCCCAGGTCCCCGCCCCACGTTGCGCAAGCGGGCCCACCGGCGGCCCTGCTGAGCCTCCAGCCGGTTCAGCTTGGCTTCGATACGTTCTAAGGCCTGCGGCACGTCACGGCCGTGTGGGCGCGCCGCAACAGCGGCCCGCAGGCAGCACGCCATCACCGTGAGCGTGATGCGTGGATCCCGGCACCGGGTGCCGATAAGATCGGGAGCCAGCACCGCCAGCCGGGACCGGGCGGCAGGATCGATGATCTCGTCGTTGACCACGCGGGCCAGTTGGGCCAGGGCCGGATGGGTACACCCGGGATGGTCGCTGAACCGGGCTCCGGCGAGTACTGACACGTACTCCATCAGGCACGCGCCCTGCTCCGGGCTGCGGTGGCCACCTCGAGCCAGCATCGGCAGCCCGTCTGGACTCCAGTCGATCCAGCTCATAGGGCTCGATCCTTCCGCTGGCGGGGTGGACAGACCCGAAGCGACGTCCGGCGGCGGCCGGACGCGGCAAGTGCCTTGGAATAGACCGATCGCTAGAGCGTCAAACGGTCGATGGGCGTGATTCGGATCACATTTGGATCGAGGAACACGGTTGTCTGAAGCGAGCAGCTTTTCAATCGTTTGGGCGCTTGGCAAGCAAGAAAGGTTGTGCGCAAAACATCTGAAAGCCGCGCAGTTAGCGACCTTCGATGATCCGGCTAAACGATGACCGTCAGTAGATATGACGTAGCCTTCAGTAACGGAGGCAGTTCGTGCTTGCTTTCTATAATACCTTTCCCAGCCGATTCGTTCGTTACACCCAAAGGTCATGCGGCGACGACCCGCCAGCTCGCGCCGAGCGGTGGCCTTGTGAGGGTTTCCCTCGGTCGGAGACTGCCGGCATCGCGCGGTGAGGGGTATGTTCGGACGTGGTTGGACATCAGCCGTCCAGACCGCTATGCCCGGCCAGTTGTGGTCAGCGACCGACACTGCGCACTGCAGCGGCCCGGGTCTCCCCAGACCCCGGGAGGCGTGCGGATGTGTCACGCGATCAGCCCCGACACCGGCCAGGTGGCGTGTTTCGATGTCACGGTCTTCACCGACGCTGCCCGCAGTTGTTTGGTGCTGCATGGTGAGCTGGACCTGAGTACCGCTGCTGGGCTGGAACAGGTCCTTGATCGGCTGCGTGGTGCCGGTCACCACCAGATCACGGTGGACGTGTCGGGGTTGGAGTTTCTCAGCGCCGCCGGGTTGACCGTGTTCCTGCGCGCCGACGAGGCCCTGGGAGCGGTCGGTGGCCGGCTGGTGCTGACTCGGCCCACCCGCATGGCTCGCCGCGTCCTGGCGATCACCGGGCTGGACACCACCTTGAGCATCCAGCCGTCGCGCGGCTAGGGGTTCCGATGGTCGACCACGTCGATGTCCGCGGCGCGCGATGAGTATCACCACACCGCCACCCACCACCGCGGGCACCGGTCGCCGGCACCCGCGCGGCGACCATCGTCGGGCGACGGCGTGGCCGCCGGTGCGCTGGCAGCGGTGTGGTGCCGCTCGGTGGGGCCTGCTAGACGCTGGAGCTTTACCAGCTCAGCGCTGCCACGACGCCCGGGCCGGGGTCATCACGGACTGGATCACCTCGGGCGTACCGATCTCTCAAGTGCGGTGTATGTGGAGCACAACGCCCCGCGCGGCGATGTGCCCTACACCCGCCATCCCATGGCCGACCGGTCCGACATCCCGGTCGTGCACGTCACGCCGTTCAACGAGCTGTTCTGGGACTCCGGCCGGGCGCCGACCGTGGTGATCGAGCACGGCATCCCGGACCCCGGGCACCGCTACACCGGGGAGCTCGACCGCGCTGCCGTCGTGATCAACGAACCGGTCCGCCGGAGCCGGGTTACCGGCACCGACCTGCTATCCCGCTTCGCCGCTCAAGCACCCCTGGACGTCTTCGGCATGGTGGTCTCGGAGCTGGCGAGCTCTGTGTCTCCCGAGCTCAACAGCAGAGCTGTGCGCCCGGCCCGGGACAGCTCTGCTGTTGAGCTCGGGAGGGATAGCGCAGTTGACGGTCCGGGTTCGATCAGGACGTTCGAGCACCTCCCGCAAGCGCAGCTGTTCGCTGAGCTAGCTCGGCGCCGGGTTTACCTGCATCCCATCCGTTGGACCTCGTTGGGCCTGTCCCTGCTCGAAGCGATGCACCTGGGCATGCCGGTGGTCGCGCTGGCCACCACCGAGGTGGTGGAGGCGGTACCTCCGCAGGCCGGTGTGGTGTCCACCCGGGTCGAGGTGCTCATCGAGGCGTTTGCGCTCCTTCCTCAGCGATCCCGACTACGCCCGCCGGGTGGGACAGCCGCCCGGGCCGCGGCCCGCGCCAGGTACTCAATGGACCGGTTCCTGACGGATTGGGAGCAGCTGCTGAAGGAGATGCGCCGATGAGAATCGACATGGTCTCCGAGCACGCAAGCCCGCTCGCGGTGATTCATGGGGCCGACTCGGGTGGCCAGAACGTGCACGTTGCGGAGCTCGCGCGGGCGTTGGGCGAGCGTGGGCACCACATCACCGTATACACCCGGCGCGACGATCCCGGGCTGCCCGATCGGCTCCGGGCGGGCCCGGGGGTGACCGTCGAGCACGTACCCGCCGGACCCGCCAGCAGCCTGGCCAAAGACGTGTTATTGCCTTACATGGCCGAGTTCGGCGATCACCTTGCGCAGCGATGGCTGACGGAGCCGCCGGACATCGCGCACGCGCACTTCTGGATGAGTGGTCTTGCGGCTCACCGCGGCGCCCGCACCTCCGGTATTCCCGTGCTGCAGACCTTCCACGCTCTGGGCACCGTCAAGCGGCGACACCAGGGTGCGGCAGACCCGAGCCCGCCATCCCGATTACGGTTGGAGACCCGATTGGCGCACGACGCGGCGCTGGTCGTGGCGACCTGCTCAGACGAGGCGACCGAACTCGCCACCCTGGCTGTGCCGGCGCAGCGAGTCGCCATCGTGCCCTGTGGTGTGGACCTCGACCGGTTCACCCCGAAAGGACCGCGCGCGGCGCGCAACGGCCGGCATCGCATCCTGTCCCTCGGGCGGCTCGTCGAACGCAAAGGCGTCGAGACCACTATTCGCGCGCCGGCCGAGGTGCCCAGCGCGGAACTGGTCATCGCAGGCGGTGGGGACGCGATCGCCGATGCGGAGCTGGCGAGGTTGGCAGCGATCGCGCAGGCCTGCGAGGTGCGCGATCGGGTGCATCTCGTCGGCCAGATCGCCCGAGCCGACATTCCTGCGCTGCTGCGTTCGGCGGACGTGGTGGTCAGCGTGCCGTGGTACGAACCGTTCGGGATGGTACCGCTGGAGGCTATGGCCTGCGGCGTGCCGGTAGTCGCCTCCGCAGTGGGCGGGCACCTCGACACCGTGCTGGACGGCCGCACCGGCGCGCTGGTGCCGCCCCGCGACCCCGCCGCGCTGGCGCAGCGGCTGCGCGAGTTGCTCGCCGATCCGGCCAGGCTGGCCGCAATCGGCTCAGCCGCGGCGACTCGCACGCGCTCGCGCTACGACAGCTTCGTCGGCGTCGCCGTGGTGGCCGCGGTCCACGCCGCGTCGCAGTTCGTCGCCAATGGCGGCGCAGCGTCAGTGTTCCAGGATCCCCGCACCCACCGGCGGGGGGGGCTGCCCGCAAGTGGAACATGGTGGCGCGGATACGTCGTCGTGACGCCCTGGTGGTGTGCGTCAACTCCGACGAGTCGGTGCGCCGCCAGCAACGGCCCCAGCCGGCCGATCATGCCCGCAGCCGACCGGATCGCGCTGCTCGAGGCGCTGGAGCCGGTCGACGCGATGATCCTGTTTGACGAGGACACCCCTGCGGCGCTGCTCGAGACGCTGCGGCCCGACGTATGGGTCAAGGGTGAGGACTACACCGTCAGCGACCTTCCCGAGGCGCCGGTGGTCCACCGGCACGGTGGACAGATCGTGATCATCCCCTGGTGGCAGCCGCCGGCAACCAGCTGCAGGCGGTATTCACCGCCGCCGGGATCGACTCCTGCGGTCCTTTCGGCGAGGTGCCCGCTGACGAGTGGGAGCGGGTGGTTGCGGTGAACCTCCTGGGTACCGCCCGGGTGGTGCGGGCCGCGCTGCCGCACCTCGAGCGGTCCCGGGGAACGGTGGTGACCTGCTCGTCCACTCTGGGCCTGCGGGTCTGTCCCGATGCGACGGCCTACTGCGCCGCCAAGTTCGGCGTGATCGGTTTCACCCGCGCACTGGCCGCCGAGACCGCCGGGCGGATAGGGGTGACGCTGCTGATCCCCGGCGGCATGCACACCGCGTTCTTCGATGACCGCGTCGAGCAGTACAAGCCACCGCCGGACGCCAAGCTCAACCGGCTGCGGGACGTGGCGGCGGCGGTGATCCACGCGCTGCGCCAACCGCCCGGATGCGAGGTACGCGCGACCTGCTGACCGCGGTGCCGGCGCTGCGCGGCCTGCGATCCGCGTACCCTGATCACCGCTTGATGCTCGCCGCCCCTGCACCGCTGCGCGAGGTGGCGATGCTGACCGGAGCCGTGGACGATCTGCTACCTACCGCGCAGCTGGGTGCGCTCGCCTGGCGGGAGCCGCCGCCGGCCGTCGCGGTGAATCTGCACGGGCGGGGACCGCAGAGCACCGTCGCCCTGAGCGCGCTGCAGCCGTGCATCCTGATCAGCTACGGGAACCACGGCCCGGTCTGGGACGGCGATCTGCATGAGGTGCGCCGGTGATGCCGGCTGTTGGGGTACTTCGGAATTCCCACCGATCCGGCTGACCTGGCGCTGGCCCACCCCCAGGCGCCGAGTCCAGTACCGGGAGCGGTCATCGTGCACCCCGGCTGCGCGTTCACCGCCCGGCATTGGCCCGTCGACCGGTATGCGGCAGTCGCTCGTCGGCTGGCCGGGGGGCGGCCTGCGGGTTGTGGTAACCGGCAGTGCGGCCGAGCGACCTCTCGCCAGCTATGTGGCCACCACGGCCGGCTTGCCCGACGACGCGGTGCTCGCCAGCCGCACCACGCTGTCCCAGCTCTCCGCCATGGTCGCCGACGCGTCGCTGGTCGTGTGTGGTGATACCGGCATCGCCCACCTTGCCACCGCCTACGGCACGCCGTCGGTCGTGCTTTTCGGTCCGGTGTCCCCGCAGCACTGGGGCCCGCCCCCACAGCGTCCGCAGCATATCGTGCTGTGGGCCGGCAGCACCGGCGACACCTTCTCAGACCAGCCCGACCCGGGTCTGCTCCGCATCACCACAGCCGAGGTCATCGCCGCCGCGGAGCGGCTGACCAATGGCGTGGGGGATCGCGAGGTCAACTCACATCGAGCGGCCGGTAGCGCCCGGCACTGATCCGGCTCAGCTACCGGCGAATGCCTTGCGCATCGCGGCGATCTGCGCGGTTTGGCTGCGTTGGATAGAGGTGGCCAGATCCTTGGCGTCGGGATTGCGGCCGGTGGCCAGCTCGGTGGTAGCCATCTGCAGGGCGCCCTGGTGATGGGCGATCATAATCTGAAGGAACAGCCGGTCGAAGGCCGGTCCGCTGCTGCTGACCAGTTGGCTCATCTGCTGTTTGCTGATCATGCCGACCATCGCCGCGCGGTCCATCCCGCCCATAGCGGAGCTCTCGCCGGGGTCGTTCTTCGCCGGTGGGGCATGCCAGGCCTGCAGCCAGCTGGTCATGGTCGCGATCTCGGGACCTTGGTCGTTCTTGATCTGGGTAACGAGGTCGCGGACCTTGGGGTTGTCCGTCCGGGTCGGCGCCAGCTCCGCCATGGTGATGGCCTGGTGGTGGTGGGGAACCATCAGCTGGGCGAATGCGACGTCGGCAGTGTTGTGCACGCTGGCCGTGCTGGTCGCCGGCGGCGGGGCTCCAGCGGCGGGTTGGGTGCCGGTCGGAGCGCTGCCGCAAGCGGCAGCGGTAAGCAAGGCGGCCACGCCCAACCCGGCCGCGGTGAAGACACGCTTCATCGCAAGAGTCCTTTCGTGGTCTGATCAAGGGTAGGCCCGGGACCCTGCGACGATCAACAACCTGGCGCGGCGGACTTGGGCGTTGCGGTCGCCGCGACCAGGTGAAGCAGGTGCGCGGGTGCTACACAGCGTGAGTTCGATGGCCACAGTGAGCGATCGAAATCCGCCGTGGCACCATGTCGCCCGTGACAGGCACGCAGCCCCGCACCGGCCGGCACGCCAAACTGGAACCACCGCCCGCGGTGCCCGCTGTCCCGCTGTCACCGGTAGAGCTCCCGCAACTAGCCGATGCGTCGCTGGGCGAGCTGGTCCGCGAAGCCGCGACACACTTCTCCACCTTGTTCCGCTCGGAGGTGGAGCTGGCCAAGGCGGAGGTGACCCGCGAGGTCCGCAAGGGCGTCAAGGGCAGCGTCTTCTTCGTCATCGCGCTGACGATCCTGCTCTTTAGCCTGTTCTTCCTGTTCATCACGGTGGCCGAGGTGATCGCCATCTGGCTGCCGCAGTGGGCCGGATTCGGCATCGTCTTCGGACTGATGTTGGCCGCCGCGGTCGGGTTCGCGCTGCTGGGCTGGCGCAGGATGCGCAGCATCCGCAAGCCCGAACGCACGATCAGCACCGTCCGCGACACCGGGGTGGCGCTGACTCGCCGGCGCAGCGCTGACGAACCCAGCGTTGACCCGCTCAGGGAGTGAGCCGCCCACCGGATCCCAGTTCGGTCCGGATTCCTGGACCGTGGACGCACCGCGAGGTATCCGCCAACGGGATCCGGCTGCACGTGGCGGAGGCCGGGAAGGGCCCGCTGGTGATCCTGCTGCACGGCTTCCCGGAGTTCTGGTGGTCCTGGCGTCACCAACTCCCGGCCCTGGCCGCTGCGGGGATGCGCGCCGTCGCGGTGGACCTGCGCGGTTACGGCGATTCGGACAAGCCCCCGCGAGGGTATGACCTGTGGACACTGTCCGGTGACGTGGCGGGCCTGGTCCGGGCGCTCGGCGAGCGTCAAGCTGACCTGGTCGGGCAGGACTGGGGCGGGATCCTCGGTTGGTGCACGGCCGCGCTGCACCCCCGGGTGGTGCGCTCGGTGACGGTGCTGGCTGCCGCGCATCCCCGGGCGATGGGCCAGGCGCTGCTCCGCGACCCGGCGCAGCGGTCGGCGGCCCGTTACCTGGCCACCTTCCAGGTCCCCTGGCTGCCCGAGCGTGACCTGGTCCGCGATGGTGCGGTGCTGGTGGAAGACATCCTCCGGGACGGGGCAGGCCCCCGGTGGCGCGCGTCGAGCGAGTTCACCGCGGTGGCCCGGCGCTACCGTGAGGCCATGCTGATCCCCGCCGCGGCGCACTGCGCGCTGGAGTACTACCGATGGGTCGGCCGCTCGCAGTTCCGCTTCGATGGGCGCCGGTTCTCCCGCGCCGTGGCCCGGGCGGCGCGGGTGCCTGTGCTGCAGCTGCACGGTGCCGAGGATCCGTACGTCCTGGAGCGAACCGCACGCCACTCGGCCCCCTGGGCCGGCAACAGCTACCGCTACGAGGTGTTGCCCGGCATCGGACATTTCGTGCCGCAGGAAGCACCGGAACGCACCACGGAGCTGCTCACCGAATTCTTGCGCAGTTCGTGAGCACCGACGCGACCGATCCGCCGCCTGCGATCGACAAGCGTCGCGCGTTGTCCTTCGGCGCGCGAGCTGAGCTCTATGACCGGGTGCGTTCGGACTACCCGCCCGAAGTGCTGTCTCTACTGTTCGCCGATCTTCGGGCTGAGCACGGGCGTTATCGAGTGGCCGACGTTGGTGCCGGCACCGGCAAACTCACCGCGGTGCTCGTCGCGGCGGGACTGGATGTCGACGCCGTCGAGCCCGATCCCGGGATGCGTTGGGGGTGCGGGGGGCGGGGGTGGCGTCGTAGACGGCGCTGAGCGCGGCCATCCGTTTGTGGTTGCGCTTCTCGCCCTTGGACCAGCCGGGTCTGAAGTTTCGGGTTGGTCTTCGCGGCGGCCCGGGCGGTCGGGGTGCGCAGCGCACCGGGGCGCATCACCACGCCCTTGCCGTCGCAGGACAACACAAGCACGTCGCCGGGGTCGCCGGTGGGGACCTGGCGGTGGGTGTAGAAGTCGTCGAAGTCGACTCGTGCAGGGCCTCCCCGCCCGCGCACCGACACGTCGGCTTCCCGCAGCGGCGCCGGTGGACCACCACCGACCCGCGGACCATCCGCGGAACTGCGGGCACATTTCGACCAGTCATCATCACAATCCTCTCATCTGCCGGTGTATCACTGGCAGATTCTCTCGCGGGATGATCGCGAAGACGTGCAGGTGACGGCGTGTCGGAGGCAAGGATGCGGTGGCAGCAGACCTACGTCAGCGGCCGCTCTTGACGCGGCAGCCAGCGGCGTCAGCCCTCACTTCAGAAGAGCCGCACCCGATCGAATTAGCCAGCAGGGTCGCGGATGGGCGTGAGACCCACCGGCCAACCGCTGCCATTCTCGTGGCGCCGGAGCAGCGTCATCAGCCTGTCGTTCCACACGGACGGACCGGCTCAGCCTGACAGGCAGACTTCTCATTCCACCGACAGCAGCCGTGACGGGTGCAACCGGTCGGAGCGGCGTGGGGTTCTGTTCAAACAGGCACAGACAGCCGGTGCCGGCACCTGGCCCCGACGAGGAGATCGTGATGAGTATCCGACCTGCTGAGTCCGAACTGCCCGCGCTGGCTGATTTCGACTGGTCGGCGTTGGAAGGACAGCTCGACGGCTCGGGCTTCGCCATGACATCGCCGCTGCTGCCACCTGAGCAGTGCGCCGAGCTGATCGACATGTTCGATGACGATGCCCGGTTCCGCGCCACCGTCGTGATGGCGCGGCATGCCTTCGGTGAGGGCAGCTACCGCTACTTCGCTGATCCGCTGCCGCCGCTGGTGCAGACCCTGCGCGAAAGCCTCTACCCGCCGCTGGCGGCTATCGCGAACCGGTGGGCGCAGCGCCTGGGCGAGCACCGGTTTCCCGAGACCCTCGACGGCCTGCTCGACGAGTGCGCCGCGCTGGGCCAGCACAAGCCCACGCCGCTGGTGCTGCGCTACGGCCCGGGCGGCTACAACTGCCTGCATCAGGACATTTATGGCGATCTCACGTTCCCGCTGCAGTTCCTCGTGATGCTCAGCAAGCCCGATGAGGACTTCACCGGCGGGGAAAGCGTGTTCGTCGAGCAGCGGCCCCGCCAGCAGTCCCGGGCGATGGTGGCCCGCCCCAGCCAGGGTCATGCGGTGATCTTCCCCGTCCGCAACCGGCCCAAGCAGGGCACCCGCGGCTACCATCGCGTGCAGATGCGTCATGGCGTCAGCGCGGTGCACACCGGTGACCGTCACGTGCTGGGCATCATCTTCCACAATGCCCGCTGAGGAGTTGTGCCTCGCCATGGTCGCCGATCTGGACGCCGGTTTCGCCGACGTGGTCCGCACCCACGAGCGGGTGGTCTACTCAGTCGCGCAGCGGTTGAGTAGCCGCCCGGCGGACGCCGAAGATCTCGCCGCGGACGCCTTCCTGCGGGCCTACCAGGCGCTGCGCGGCTACCACAGCGAGCGGATCGCCGCGCTGCGGCTGCGGCCGTGGCTACTGACGATCGTTCGCAACACCGCGCGCAACGCCGCACGCGACGCGGCACGGCGGCCCGCCGCACCGCCGGCGTTCGGGCCGGCGGAGCAGCTCGCGTCCGGACCGAGTGTCGAGCAGCAGGTCGAACACGACGACGCCGCGCGCGAGCTCGGCGCGGTACTCGCCCAGCTGCCGGAGGCTCAGCGGGTGGCGGTGGTGCTGCGCCACGTCGTCGGCCTGCCCACCAGCGAGGTGGCAGAAGTGTTGGGCTGCCCGGACGGCACCGCGAAGTCTCACATCTCCCGAGGATTACACCGATTGCGTGCGCTTCTCACCGAGCAGGCCGGCGACGGGCTCGTAGCTGGAAGGACGGTTGGACGATGTTAAACGATCTCGACCCGGTCACCGACGCGCTGGCGGGGCTCACCGCGCCCGCTGCGCCCGGATTAGCGGACCGGATCTTCGGCAGCTGGCTGGCCGCGCCCAGCCGGCTCGGTGCCGCGTTCGTCGCGTTCACCGGTGCCGGCGTGCAGTTCGTCCGGTCCGCGGAGTCGGTGCACGGCGACGCCGCCGCGTTCGCCGAGGCCTACCGCGACCGGTTCGGCCGGCCGCTGCGCCCGGCCGACCGGGCACCTGCCGGGTTGTTGGTGGCTCTTCAATGTGCTCTTCAGGGCCGGCAGACCCCCGTGCATCTGGACCTGCGCGGGCTGTCGGACTTCGAACGCGACGTGCTCACCGCGACCAGCCGCATTCCGGCGGGTCAAACCCGCCCCTATGGCTGGGTCGCCCGGGAGGCCGGGCGGCCCCGTGCGGTGCGCGCGGTCGGCTCGGTGCTGGCCCGCAACCCGGTGCCGCTGCTGGTCCCGTGCCACCGCGTGGTCCGCGCCGACGGCCTGCTGGGTGACTACATGTTCGGCTCAGCGCACAAGGAGCAGCTGCTGCGCGCGGAGCAGGTAAACGTCGACGAGGTCGCCGCACTCGCGCGGCAGGGGGTGTATTTCGTAGGCAGCGATACCACTGGCGTGGTGTGCTTCCCGACCTGCCACAACGCGCGCCGGATCACCGCCGCCCACCGGCACGGGTTCCGCACGATTGGCGCCGCGACCGCGTCGGGCTACCGGCCCTGCCGGCACTGCCGGCCCACGACCGAGGCGGTACGGGCATAACCGCAACGGCTAAGTCGATCAAATCGTTGTGCCGCTGAAGGTCCAGGTATGGAGGTGTCGGCACGGTTCCACTCAACCGGCGCGCGTTTCTGCATGCCGCCGGCCTTGGCGCAGCAGCGGCCGCGCTGGCCGGCTGCGGTGGCACGCAGACCACGTCGCCTCCGCGACCGTCCGGGACTGTCGACCCGCCCATCGATTTTCCGGCGCTGGCCAGGAAGCTCTCCGGCTCGTTGATCACTCCGGACCGGCCCGGTTACCACCTCGCCCGCCGGTCGTTCAACCCGCTGTTCGACAACCGGACGCCGGCGGCTATCGCGCAGTGCCGGCGCATCGAGGACGTGCAGGCTTGCGTGTCGGCCGCCGCTGCGGCAGGGGGACCGATCGCCGCTCGCAGTGGTGGGCACAGCTACGCCGGCTACTCGACCCCGGACAGTGCGCTGATCGTCGACTTGACCGGCATGTCCAGCGTGGAAGTCAACGCCGACGGCACAGCGGTGATCGGTGGCGGCGCCCGGCTGATCGACGTCTACACCGCGCTCGCAGATGCCGGACGGTGCCTTCCGGCTGGCTCGTGCCCGTCGGTCGGCATTGCTGGTCTCACCCTCGGCGGCGGGATCGGCGTGTTGTCCCGCAAGTACGGGCTGACCTGCGATCGACTGCTGTCGGCGACCGTGGTCACGGCGGACGGCACGGCACGCACGGTGTCGGCGTCGGCTGAGCCGGATCTGTTCTGGGCGTTGCGCGGCGGTGGCGGCGGCAACTTCGGCATCGTCACATCGTTCACCTTCGACACGGTGCCGGCGCCGCAGCTGACCGTATTTCAGCTCGACTTCCCGGCGGGCTCGGTGCCCGACGTCCTCGGCGGCTGGCAGCAGTGGATCATCAACATGCCCGACGAGCTGTGGTCGAAATGCAACATCATCGGCGGCAGCCCGCCAAGCTGCACTGTCATCGGGTGCTATGTCGGACCGGCAAGGGCGTTGAACCCCTTGCTCACCGATCTGACCCACCGGATCGGCAACATCCAGCCGACGTTACGCACCGTTGCAGAGCACGACTGTCTCAACGGGATGCGCTACTTCGCCGGCTGCTCGGCCAAAGCGGCCGCCGAGTGCCACGAGCAGGCCAGTGGCAGGCACTGGAATCGCGAGGCGTTCGTGGCCACGTCGCGGATCGTGACCGCGCCGGTGGCCGACCCTGCCCAGATCGTCTCGGTGCTCGACGGCCGGAGGGCGCTCGTGATGATCGATGGACTCCGCGGCGCGGTCGGTCGGGTTCGATCGGCCGACACGGCGTTTCCGCACCGAGGCGCGCTGGCCACGATGCAGATTTACCGAGGAACGTCCCTGGCCGAGCGGACAGCCGCGGCGTCGTCGGTGGCCGAGATGCGGGACCAGTTGACCGGCATCGTCGGCGGCGGCGCATACGTCAACTACCTCGATGCCAGCATGCCGAACTGGGCGCAGGCCTATTACGGCGACAACCTGACCCGGCTGCGCCGGATCGCGCAGCGCTATGACCCCGACCGGCTGTTCACCTTCCCCCAAGCCATCACCAGCGTGTGATGCGCACGACTGCCTGCGCGGTTCAGCGTCGCGGAGTTACCGGTGGGGTGGCGCGGTACACGGCGCTGACCTGGTAAGCGTGCTTCTCCAGGTCCAACGCCGCCTGGCGGGCCGCCGCCACCGTGTCGGGGTTCGGGGTGACCAGCTTGGCCAGCACCAACGTCTCGTCCTCCGGATCCCCGACAGCCTCGACCCGCACACCTCCCACACCCGGGGCGTAATACTTGCGCTGGATCCCGGAACTCGGATCGTCCCCGCTGCGCTCGTCGACCACCGCCACGCCGTCGTAGCAGTTGGTGGGGACGCAGGTCCGCTCGGCGGTCTTCACGTTCTTCGCGCAGTCCAGGAATTCGACGTCGGGTGCCACACCCTGCAGGTACTCCGTCGACCCCAGCTGCGGCCCGCCTCGAACGAGCACTCCCGCGTCGGCGCGCGAGAGGCCGGCGAACCAGGTTTTCGGTGCGCCGGTGAAGTTGCCGTTGGTGTACAGCTCCGGATACTGCCCGAAGTTCCAGACGTTGCCGTCCCGGTCCTGGGCGAAGAAGGAGAGCTCGGACTCGGCGAGCGTGCCGTTGTCCCTGTCCACCTCCCAGATCACCACCGTTGGCACCCCGTTGATCACCTTGGTGAGGTCGGTGACGGTGGACACGATCTGGTGCGGCAGTACCCCGCCGTCCCGGTTCGCGCGTCCTTCCATGACGAACTGGGTGCCCGGCACCAGCGGGAACCACTTGTTGTCGATGTTCGTGGAATCGGGGAAGTTGGCGGCGTCGAGCGGAGGGACCTTGACCGGCCCGCAGGTCGGTATCGCAACCGCAGGTCGGGCCGGTGCCGGCGAGGTCGTGGCCCGGCTGGTTGGTGGCGCGCTGGACGGGCTCGGCGAGGGTGCAGCAGATCCGCCGCCCCCACAAGCGGTGGTGACTAACGCAGCGAGCACTCCCGCCACGGCTAGCGCAGCATTGCGACGGCTGATCATCGAGTTCTCCGTTCTCCGACCGGTGACGCGCCCGCACCGATGTGGGGCCGTCCGAAACGCAGGTACAGCGATGGCACGACGAACAGGTTGAGCAGGGTGGAGGTGACCAGGCCACCGACGATGACCACGGCCATCGGATGCTCGATCTCGTGGCCGGGGATTTCCCCGGCCACGACCAGCGGCAGGACGGCCAGCCCGGTCGCCAGCGCGGTCATCAGGATGGGCCGCAGCCGCTCCCGGGCGCCGCGCACGACCAGCCCGGGACCGAACTCCGCACCCTCGTGCTCTTGGAGGTGGTGGTAGTGGCTGATCAGCATGATGCCGTTGCGGGCAGCGATGCCGAATACCGTGAACAACCCGACCAGCGATCCGAGGGTGAGGACGCCGCTGGAGACGAATGCCGCCAGTACCCCGCCGACCAGGGCTATCGGCAGGGTGAGGAACGACAGCGCCGCCAGCTGCCAGCTGCCGAATGCCGCCTGCAGCAGGAAAAGGATCCCGATCCCGCTGCCGACCGCCAGCAGCAGGATCTGGTTCTGCGCGGCCTGGCGCTCCTGGTACTGCCCGATCAGCTCGGCGTGGTAGCCGCGTGGGTAGGCGACCGTGGCCAGGCGCTGCTCGACGTCGCCGACCACGGAACCGAGATCGCGGCCGGCCACGTCGGCGGTGACATCGATCCGGCGCTTGCTGTTCTCGTGTCTGATGCTGTTGGGGGTGGGGACGAGGCTGACCTCGGCGACGTCGCCCAGCCGGACCTTCCCGCCGCTGGGAGCGTCGAGCAGCAGGTTGCGGATGCTCGCGACGCTGCGCCGGGTTTCCGGGGTGCTCCACACCTGCACGTCGTAGGTCTTGCCACCCGAGTAGATGTCGCCGACCTCCTCGCCGGCCACCAGCACCCCGGCGGCCCGGCGGACGTCACCGGGCTTGATCCCGTAGCGCTGGGCCGCCGCCAGATTCTCCACAACCTGGATCTGCGGTTCGTCGGCCTGAAGCTCCATTTTCACGTCGGTGGCCCCGTCGACTCCGTCGATGACGTTGCGCACCTGCGCCGCCTTCGTACGCAGGGTCGCAAGGTCGTCGCCGAAGATCCGCACCGTGATCGGGTTGCTGGAGCCGGTGAGCACCTCGGTGATCCGCTCGGCCAAGTACGTTTCCACGTCTTTGAACAATCCTGGGTAGTGGTCGACCACATCGTGGATCGCGGCCACCGTCGTGTCGTAGTCGACCGCGGGATCGACGCTGATCCAGTTCTCCCCACTGTCGACGCCGACGATCTCCTCAGCCAGCAGCGCCTGCCCGATGTGGGCACCGAAGTTGCGCACACCGGGGACGGCCCGAAGCTCCGCACTGACCTGCTCGGTGATCCGCTCCTGCTCCTGCAGGGAGGTGCCCGGCTTGGTGATCCAGTGCATCAGGAAATCGCGTTCCTTGAGTTCGGGGAACAACGACTGCCCGAAAAAGGGCAGCACCGCCACGCACGCCGCAACGAGAACCCCGACGGTGGCGAACGCGCGGCGCGGTCGGGCAATGATCCGCGACAGCAGGTGCTCATAGCGCGGCGTCAGCCAGCGCACCAGCGGCGACTCCCGGCGCAGCAGCGGAGCGCGGCGCAGCAAGACTAAGCACAGTGCCGGAGTCACCGTCAACGCCACCGCCATCGACGCGACGATCGCCAGCGCGTAGGACAGTGCCAGCGGGCGGAAGAACGAGCCGGACAACCCGGGCAGCAGGATGATCGGCGCCACCGCCACCACTTCGATCAGCGTGGCGTAGATGATCGCGCCGCGCACTTCGATTGACGCCTCGAGGATCACCCGTGCGGTCGACATCCGGCTGCCCGAGCGGCGGTGTTCCCGCAGCCGCCGCACCACGTTCTCGACGTCGACGATCGCGTCGTCGACCACGTCGCCCAAGGCGATGACGAAACCGGCCAGGATCATCGTGTTGATCGTGTCGCCCCGCCAGTGCAGTACCAGGCCCGCCGCGACCAGCGCCAACGGAATGGCCACCACGCTGATTAACGCCGTGCGCCACTCGTAGAGGAACGCCCCGAGCATCAACATCATCAGTAGCGCGCCGATGACCAGCGAGGTCGTCAGGTTGCCCAACGCTGCGTCGATGAACGTGGCCGGCCGGAAGATCGTCGTGTCGATGTCGATGCCGGACAACCCCGGTCGCAGTTCGTCGATCGCCGCCTCGACGCCCTTGTCGATCGCCAATGCGTTGCCCCACGGGAACTTCTCGACGACCAGCATCAGACCCGGACGGTCGTTAATGATCGCATCCCCGATCAGCGCCGGGTGGTCGCGCACCACGTTCGCGACGTCCCCGAGGCGCACCGGTGGCGCGTTGGCCCGCTCCAGCGAGGTCTGGGCGAGATCTTCGGCCGTCACGATGGGGACGGTGTGCTGCAGCCCGAGCCGTTGGTTGGGGGTGTCGATGAACCCCCCAGTGCCGATCATCGAGCCGTCGGTGAACTGGAGCAGGCCGGCCTCGACGGAGTTCGACGTCGCCTCCATGACCTCGGTCAGCGAGACCCCGCTGGCCGCCAGCCGCCGTGGATCGACCTCCACCTGCCGCATGTCCAGCCGCTCGCCCCAGATCGCCACGTTGGCCACCCCGGGAACCCTCAGCAGCCGGGAGCGGATCGTCCAGTAAGCGATGTTGGACATGTCGAGCAGGTCGACCGTCCTGGAGCTCAACCCGATGTGCATCGCTCGGCTGGTCGCCGACAGCGGTGGTCGGATGAACGGCGGAGCGGCCCAGGTCGGCAGCAGCCGCGACACGGCTGCCATCCGCTCCTGCACAAGCTGCGAGGCCTGCAGCACATCGGTTCCCGGTGTGAAGATGAGCTCGATCGACGACACCGTGGCGACCGACTTTGAGCGCATCGTGTCCAGACCGGGCAGTCCGTTGAGTCCCTGCTCCAGCGGTGTGGTCACCAGGCTCTCCACCTCAGCGGCGGACAGTCCGAGGCAGGCGGTCTGCACCTCGACCCGCGGCGGCGCGAACTCGGGAAAGACGTCGACCGGCGAGTCGCGCAGCTGGAGGGTGCCGAAGAACATCAGCGCGCCGGCCAGCGCGATGATGAGGAAGCGGCCCTTGAGACTCGAGCCGACGATCCAGCGCAACATGGCGGGCCCTCCGCGGACTACTCGCCGCCGACCTCGAACTCGGTGCCGAATAGCTCCGAGGCTCCTACCGTCACCACCGCGGTCCCCGGCGGCGGACCATCAGCCAGTACCGCCAGGTCGCCGTCGACGAAGTCCACGTCGAGCGGAACCCGGACGTACACCAGCGGCTTCGGGTTGCCGTAGGCGTAGGTCCTCCCGGTGGCGTCATAGAGCACCGCGGAGTACGGGGCGACCTTGCGCGGCAGGCCGGTGACAACCGCCTCGCGGACCAGGTCGGTCTCAATGCCAAGCCGGTGGGCGGCGTCCGCGGACAGCGTCACCTTGGCGACGTCGGATCCCTCTATCGGTTCGACCTTGGAGATCTCTACTTCCGTCGAGCTTCCCGCGGCTGGCGGATTTGCACAGCCGGCCAGCGGTAGGCCGACGGCGATCACTCCGGCGATCAATGGACATGCTGCGACCCATCGAGTGCGGTGGACCATCCTGTCTCCTCTCGCTGATCGATTGAAAGATGATGGGGACTGCGTGGCCATACGCTGAGGTACAGCGCGGGGACCACCACCAAGTTCAGGAAGGCGGACGTGACCAGCCCGCCCAGGACGACCACCGCCATCGGCTGCACGATTTCCAGGCCGGCGACGTTGCCGAGGATCAGCACCGGGACGAACAGCGCGGCTATCGCCAGCGTGGTGCTCAGGATGGGGCCCAGTCGGTCCCGGGTGCCGCGCAGTACCAGGCAGCATGGACCTGCGCTGGATCGTCCGCAGCTGGATCGCGCCGCAGGTCCTGGTGCCCGTAGCTCCTGGTAATGGCGGATGAGCAGGACACAGTGCCGGGCAGCGATGCCCAACACCGCGAGCAACCCGAGCAGCGACCCGAGTGTGATCAACCTGCCGCTGGTCAGCGCGGCGAGTATGCCGCCGGTCAGCGCGACCGGCAACGCCACGAAGACCGCCGCCGCCAGCCGCCAACTGCCGAACGCCGCCTGCAGCAACAGCAATATCCCGATCGCGACGGCGATCGAGACCGCCAGCACCCGCAGCACCGATGCTTGCCGCTCCGCGTAATCGCCCAGCAGTGCCGCGTGGTATTCCGTGGGGAACGCGATGTTCTTGAGGCGTTGCGAGACGTCGCGCTGCACCGAGCTCACCGTGCGTCCGGACACGTTCGCGCTGACATCGATGCGCCGCGAGACATCCTCCCGCTTGACGACGGTGGGTTTCGAGGCGATCCCCACCTCGGCGACGTCCCCCAACCGGACGTGACCCCCGTTGGGGGTGTCGATCACCAGGTCGCGGAGGCTGGACAGGCTGTGCCGTGCATCGGGGGTCCCCCAGACCACGACCTGGAAGATCTTCTGGCCCTCGTAGAGGCTGCCGACCTCGGTGCCGGCCAGCAACGTGGCCGCCGCGCGCCGGATGTCACCGGGCTTGAGGCCGAAGCGTTGGGCTGCGGCCAGGTTCACCTCGAGCACCATCGTCGGCTGCTGGACCTGGAGCTCCATGTGCGGGTGCATGACGCCGTCGACCCCGGCCAGCATGGTGAGCACTTCCTGCGCCTTGGCGCGCAGGACGTCGCTGTCCTGGCCGTAGACCCGCACCGTCATGTCGTCGGTAGCGTCGGAGTCAGGGGTCAGAGACAGGATCTCGCTGGTCCGGCGCTTCTCGTAGGTCGCCACGTCGCTGGTGACCCCGGGGTAGCCGCGCACGGTCTTGCCGATGTCGGCCACCGCCCGGTCGTAGTCGGCCGCCGGGTCCAGGCCGATCCACAGCTGTCCGGAGTTGATGCCGACCACCTGGTCGGCCAGCACGGCCCGGCCCACCTGGGACGCGACGGTGCGCACTCCCGGGATCGTCCGCAACTCGCCGCTGGCCCGAGTGGTGATTCGGTTCATTTCCGGCAGTGAGGTACCGGGTGGGCCGTCGAACTGGATCAGCAGGTAGGGATCCTTGACCGACGGAAGCAGAGACTGCTCGAACAACGGCAGCACACCGACCCCGATCACCAGGAGGACTGCACCGGCGGCCAGCACCCGGCGGGGTCGTTGCAGGACGCCCCGCAGCGTCTGGTCGACGCGGTGCCGCCCCCAGTGCAGCACCGCCGATTCCCGGCGCGACAGTCCCCCTCTCGACAACACCAGCACACACAGCGCCGGGGTGACGATGAGCGCGATCACCATCGAGGCCGCCACCGCGACCAGGTACGCCAGCGCGAGCGGTTGATAGAAGTCACGGGCCGGACCGCCCAGGAAGAAGACTGGCAGTACTGCCAGCGCGGTGATCGACGTGGCATAGATGATCGCGCCGCGCGCCTGCAGTGCGGCTGCCGCGACCAGAGCGATCGTCGAGCGCCCCGCCGTCGGGGGCCCTTCTGTCGAACGCCCCGCCGTCGAATGCCCCGCTGTCGAACGCTCAGCGCTGTCGCGATCCTGCGCCAGCCGGTGGCGGATCCGCACCAGGTCGACGATCGCGTCGTCGACCACCAGCCCGATCGCGGCGACCAGACCGGCGAGGATCATCATGTTGGCCGTCGCACCGGTGAGCTGTAGGACCAGGGCGGCGGCCATCAGGGACACCACGATGGCCGCCAGGCTGATCACTGCGGTGCGCCAGTGGAAGAGCACGAGCCCGAGCACGACGACCAGCGCGACGGCGCCGATCAGCAGCCAGGTCCCAACATTGCGCATCGCCATCTCGATGAACGTCGCCGGCCGGAACACCGACGTGTCGATCTGCAGGCCGGACAGACCGGGGCGCAACTCGTCGATCGCGGTTTCCAGCCCCCGGGTCACCTCCAGTGGGCTGGCACCGGGGAACTTCTCCACCATGAGCAGCAAGCTGGGGGTTGAGCCGGTGGCGGCGTCACCGATCAGCGGTTGGTGGTCGCTGACCACGGTGGTCACGTCGCCCAGGCGCACCACCCGACCTGGCGTGTCCTCAACGGTCACCTGCGCCAGGTCCCCGGCGGAGACGATCGGCGAGATGTGCTGGATCCCCAGCCGCTGGTTGCTGGTGTCGATGAACCCCCCAGTGCCGGGTGTGGAGGCCTCCAGGAAGCTCAACGGCGAGACCCACATGGCGTTGCCCGCGGTCTGCAGCACCTGCGCCAGTGAGACGTCCTGGGCCGCCAGCCGTTTGGGATCGACCTGCACCTGTAATTGCTGGTCACGCTGGCCCCAGAGGGACACGTTGGCCACCCCGCGGACGGCCATCAGCCGCGGCTTGATGGTCCACTGGGCGAGCACCGACGCGTCGATCAGCGACAGGTCCTTCGGGTTACGCGGGGTCAACCCGATCATCAGCACCCGGCTGGCCGAGGACAGCGGCTCGAGCATGGTCGGTGGCTTGGACACATTGGGCAGCGCCTTGGCCTGGGTGATCCGCTCATTGACCACCTGACGGGCCTTGAGCGGGTCGGTCCCCGGCTCGAACACCAGCACCAGCGACGACAGCCCCGGCACCGACTCCGATCGGATGTGCTTGAGCCACGCCACGCCGTTGAGCAGGTCCGCCTCCAGCGGAACGGTGATCAGCTGCTCCACCTCGGCCGCCGACAGGCCCAGCGCCTCGGTCTGGACCTCGACGTAGGTCGGAGAAAACTCCGGCAAGGCGTCCACCGTCACCGCGCGCAGCTGGGTGACTCCGAGGAACATCATCGCCGCCGCACCGACCAGGACCAACAACCGGAACCTGATGCCGGATCGGATGATCCAGTCCATCATGACCGGTACCCCGCGCTGACAGCGGACATAGCGCACCCGTGGTGGTCAACGTGTGTCGCGGAATCGATCGCCTGAACGCCCGCTGAACACGCCTTCATGAAGGATGCGACGAGCGCAATGGGATCCGCATGGCCCGTAAGAGTGAAACTAGACTTGGCAGCTACGGCCAGGCCAACGTCCTCGGCGACGGCCGGTCGGTAAGATAAACCGGTGGGGCCGCCCCTGCCCACCTAGGACGCTGCCCGTAGGACCTGCCCTGCAGGGGAGGCGCTGTGCGCGTCTTGGTCGTTGAGGACGAACGGCGGCTCGCCATGTCCTTGAAGCGTGGATTGGAAGCCGACGGGTTCGCGGTCGATGTCGCGTTCGACGGCAACAGCGGGCTGTCGATGGCGCGTGAGCATCGATATGACGCCATCGTGCTGGATCTCATGCTGCCAGGCCTCCACGGCTACCAGATCTGCGCCACGCTGCGTGATCACCAGAACTGGACCCCGATTCTCATTCTCACCGCCATGGATGGCAAGCTCGATGAGACCGAAGGCCTCGATCTCGGCGCGGACGACTATCTGACCAAGCCGTTCTCCCACCCGGTGTTGGTGGCCCGGCTGCGGGCGCTGCTCCGGCGGGGCGCGGCACCGCGTCCCGCCATCCTCGCCGCTGGCGATCTCCGGCTGGACCCGGCGAGCCGGCGGGTCTGGCGCGGCGATCACGTGCTGAGACTGACCGTCCGGGAAGTGTCGGTCCTGGAGTACCTGCTTCGTCATGCTGGGCAGGTGCTGTCCAAACGCGACATCCTCGACCACGTATGGGACGACGACTTCGACGGCGATCCCAACATCGTCGAGGTGTACGTTCACCACCTGCGCAAAAAGATCGACATCGCTTTCGGTCGGCGCGCGATCGAGACCATCCGAGGCGCCGGTTACCGGCTGGCGGCCGACGGTGGCTGAGCCGCGCTACCCGCGGAGGCTGGGCTGGCGGTTGGGCACCGTCCGGGTCCGTACCACCATCGCCGCAACCGTCGTCGTCGGCGTCGCCCTGGCGTTGGGTGGGCTGGCGCTGGTCGTGCTGCTGCGCAGTGCGATGACCGAGAACGTCCAGGTGGCGGCGGAGTCGAGGGCAGAAGATCTGGTCACCTTGCTCGCCGCAGGTATGCCGCCGGCATTGTTGACCCTGGGTGACGCCGAGGACTCGCTGGTTCAGGTGCTCGACACGACCGGAGCCGTGGTGGCCTCAAGCTCGGACATCACCGGCCGGCCGGCCGTCGCCGACCTCCGTCCTGAAGACGCCCGCACGCTGAACCAGCTGCCGATTCCCACCTCTTACCCCTATCGGGCGGTCGCCCGCGACACCCCAAATGGCCGATACGTCGTCCTGGTCGCGCGCACCCTGGAGCCGGTCTCCGAGGGTACGAGGGTCATGGCATTCTCCCTGCTCACCGGCGTTCCCATCCTGGTGCTGCTAGTCGCGGTCACCACCTGGGAGGTGACCGGGATGTCGTTGCGTCCGGTGGAGGGGATCCGCCGGCAGGTGGCCGAGATATCGGACACCGAGTTGAACCGGCGGGTGCCCGAGCCGGCCGGAGACGATGAGATCGCCCGGCTGGCTCGGACCATGAACGCTACGCTGGACCGGCTGCAGGGTTCTCGCGACCGTCAGCGTCGCTTCGCGTCGGACGCCTCCCACGAGCTGCGCAATCCCATCGCCTCCATCCGGCACCAGATCGAAACCGCACTCGCCCACCCCAACGAGACCAGCGTCGACGCTCTGCTACCGGACCTGCTGGCCGAAGATGTGCGGATGCAGGCCCTGGTCGAGGACCTGCTCCTGCTGGCTCGGGCCGACGAGGCCACGCTCACCGCGGTAGCCCGCCCGGTCGATCTCGATGACGTGGTACTCATCGAAGCCCGCCGGCTACGTCAACGCGGTGTAGTCAGGGTGGACACTCGGGACGTCTCCGCTGGGCGAGTGCTCGGCGACGCGGCGGCGCTGCATCGCCTGGTGCGAAACCTCACCGACAACGCCGAACGATATGCCGGCTCGGTAGTCCGGCTCGAGGTGCGGCCTCAGCCAGGCCAGGTCAGGCTCACCATCGCCGACGATGGCCCAGGCATACCCGCGGCCGAGCGTGAACGCGTCTTCGAGCGCTTCGTCCGGCTCGACGACGCCAGGACGCGAGACACCGGTGGCGCAGGCCTCGGTCTGGCAATAGTGGCCGCCGTGGCCAGCGCCCACGGCGGCACAGTGCACGTCGAAGGCGGGGAAGGCGCCTGCTTCGTCGTACTTCTCCCCTCAGCCGACAGCAGTTGATTGTGTTCTCCAACGGCACTTGGCCGTCATGGGCCAACCGACCTGAATTCAGCTGGTTTCGGGACCGATCGAGCCGGCATTACCCCGCCGGCAGTACGCTGGCGCCGCCATGCGGATCCCGAAACGCATCGTCCGCGTCGCCCTCACGGGCGTCGCCCTCGCGACGGCAGTTCTCTGTCCAGCCTGCGGTGGCTCCTCGGGGTCAGCGAAGGGCTCGTCGGCGCCACTCGAGTCGACGCCCGCGACCGGAATCGATCCCCTGATGGGACGTGGCGACGTCGAGAGGGTCCGCGGCGGGTTTACGTTCACCGAAGGTCCGGTCTGGATCGCGTCGAAAGGCCTGCTCCTTTTCTCCGACATACCAGCCGACACCATTAACCAACTCCAGCCACCAGCCACCGTCACCGTCTTCCGGATGCCGACAGGCAAGAGCAACGGCCTCGGGCTCGACCCGCAGGGACGGCTCATTGCGAGCGAGGGCGACAACCGGCGGGTGTCGCGCACACTCGCCGACGGCACCGTCGTGACCGTGGCGGACCGCTGGCAGGGCAAGCGACTGAACTCACCCAACGACAACATTACCCGCAGCGACGGCACCATCTACTTCACCGATCCGCCCTACGGCGTCCCCTCCGGTCAGGCCCGCGAGCTCGACTTCCAGGGCGTGTTCCGGGTCGACCCAGCCGGCACGCTGCACCTCGAGTCCAGCGATATGAACCGTCCCAACGGCGTGGCGCTGTCGCCGGACGAGAAGACACTGTATGTGGACGACACCGCGGCTGGACTGGTGCGCCAGTTCCCGGTCAGGCCTGACGGTTCCCTGGGATCGCCCACGATGTTCGTGCCTTCCACGGGTGGCGGTGGCGACGGGATGGCGGTGGACGATGCGGGAAACGTCTATGTGGCCACCGACGCCGGCGTGAAGGTGTACAAGCCCAACGGCATGACGTGGGGCACGATCGCCGTCCCCGAGGTGCCCTCCAACTGCACATTCGGCGGCCCTGACCGCAAGACCCTCTACATCACCGCCAAAACATCCCTCTACCGCGTGACTCTCAACGTTCCCGGCCGTCCCTAGCGCCCCGGTGGCGCGATCGGGCGCTAACGTGAGGATGTGAAGGGCCTGGTGGGGACGCACTTGGTGCTGGTCGCTGAGCTGCGCGAGCGGCTTGGGAGAGCTCGGCTGGGTGGGTCGGCCAGGGCTCGGCAGCGGCACGTCGGGCGCGGCAAGCTGTTGCCCCGCGACCGGGTCGATACGTTGGTGGACCCGTCGAGCCCGTTCCTGGAGTTGTCCCCGCTCGCGGCCACCGGCATGTACGGCGACGAGGCCCCCGCCGCGGGAATCATCACCGGGATAGGGCGGGTGTCCGGGCGGGAGTGCGTGATCGTCGCCAACGACGCGACCGTCAAGGGTGGCACCTACTACCCGATCACGGTGAAGAAACACCTGCGGGCCCAGGAGGTGGCGCTGCACAACCGCCTACCGTGCCTCTACCTCGTCGATTCCGGCGGGGCCTACCTGCCCGAACAGGATCAGGTGTTCCCTGATCGGGAGCACTTCGGCCGGATCTTCTACAACCAGGCGACGATGTCCGCACGCGGGATCCCGCAGATCGCGGCGGTGCTGGGCTCCTGCACCGCGGGCGGCGCCTACGTACCGGCGATGAGCGACCAGGCGGTGATCGTCCGCAACCAGGGCACGATATTCCTCGGCGGGCCGCCGCTGGTGGCCGCAGCCACCGGTGAGGTGGTGACCGCCGAGCAGCTCGGCGGGGCCGAGCTGCACTCCCGGGTCTCCGGGGTCACCGATCACCTCGCCGCCGACGACGCCCACGCGCTGCGGATCGTCCGCTCCATCGTCGGCACCCTCGGGCCCCGCCCGCCCCGGCCGTGGGAGGTGATCGCCACCGAGGAGCCTTCCGTGAACGGGATTTACGACGTGGTGCCGGTGGATTCGCGCACCCCCTACGACGTCCGCGAGGTGATCGCCCGGATCGTCGACGGGTCTCGTTTCCACGAGTTCAAGGCCGAATACGGCGCCACGCTGGTCACCGGTTTCGCCCGGCTGCACGGGCATCCGGTGGGCATTGTGGCCAACAACGGGATCCTATTCAGCGAGTCGGCACTGAAGGGTGCGCATTTCATAGAACTCTGTGACCAGCGCGGCGTTCCGCTGGTGTTCCTGCAGAACATCTCCGGTTTCATGGTGGGTCGGGAATATGAGGCCGGCGGCATCGCCAAGCACGGCGCGAAGATGGTTACCGCGGTCGCGACCACGCGGGTGCCCAAGCTGACCGTCATCATCGGTGGTTCATTCGGCGCAGGCAATTACGCCATGTGTGGCCGGGCGTACTCGCCGCGGTTTCTCTTCATGTGGCCCAATGCGCGGATCTCGGTAATGGGCGGGGAGCAGGCGGCCACGGTGCTCGGTGCCGTCCGGGGTGCTGACGACCCAGAAGGCGATGTGGCCGTCGCGCAGCGCATCCGTGACCAGTACGAGCAGCAGGGCAACCCCTACTATTCGACCGCCCGGCTGTGGGACGACGGGGTGATCGACCCGGCGGATACCCGGATGGTGCTCGGATTGGCCCTGTCAGCCTGCGCTAACGCCCCGCTCGAGACCAGCCGCTTCGGCATCTTCCGGATGTGACAGTGACGAAGGCCCAGACGAAGGCCCAGACGAAGGCCCAGACGAAGGCCCAGACGAAGGCCCAGACGATGGCCCAGACGATGGCCCAGACGATGGCCCAGACGAAGGCCCAGCCCTGCGAGCAGGCTTCGCGCATGTTCCATACCGTGCTGGTGGCCAATCGCGGTGAGATCGCGGTCCGGGTGATCCGCACGCTGCGCGCGATGGGCCTGCGCTCAGTGGCCGTGTACAGCGACGCCGACGCCGGCGCGCGGCACGTCCGCGACGCCGACGTCGCCGTCCGGATCGGTCCAGCGCCGGCGGCTGCGAGCTACCTGTCGATCGACGCGATACTCGACGCGGCGGCCCGTACCGGCGCGCAGGCCGTGCACCCCGGCTACGGGTTCCTCTCGGAGAATGCCGCCTTCGCCCGGGCCTGTGCTTGCGTCGGGCTGGTCTTCGTCGGGCCGCCTGCCGCCGCCATCGAGGCGATGGGCGACAAGATCCGGGCCAAGGCGACCGTGGTGGCCGCAGGCGTCCCGGTGATCCCGGGCAGCGACGGACTGGCTTGCGACGATGACGCGTTGGCCGCCGCTGCCGACGCGCTGGGTTACCCGGTGCTGCTCAAGCCGTCCGCCGGCGGTGGGGGCAAAGGGCTGCGGGTGGTGCACCGCGCGCAGGACCTGCCCGAGGCCATCGCCGGCGCCCGCCGGGAGGCCCGGGGCGCCTTCGGTGACGCCACGCTGCTCGTCGAACGGTTCATCGCCATCGCGCGGCACCTCGAGATCCAGGTACTGGCTGACGCGCACGGCGGGGTGGTGCACCTCGGTGAACGCGAGTGCAGCTTGCAGCGGCGGCACCAGAAGATCGTCGAAGAGGCACCGTCGGTGCTGCTCGACGCCGCGACCCGAGCCCGGATGGGTCAGTGCGCAGTGGCCGTCGCGCAGGCGGTGGGGTACACCGGGGTGGGCACGGTCGAGTTCATCGTGCCGGCCGATACCCCAGATCGGTTTTTCTTCCTGGAGATGAACACCCGGTTGCAGGTCGAGCACCCGGTCACCGAGCTGGTCACCGGGCTGGACCTGGTCGAGTGGCAGCTGCGGGTCGCCACGGGGGAGCCGCTGGGGTTTCGCCAGGATGACGTCCGCTTCGACGGCCATGCGGTCGAGGCGCGGGTCTACGCCGAGGATCCTGCGGGTGGTTTCCTGCCCACCGGCGGCCGCGTCCTGCGGCTGCGTGAGCCCGCCGGGTCGGGCGTTCGGGTGGACTCCGGGCTGCGGGCGGGCGACACCGTGGGCAGCGACTACGACCCGCTGCTAGCCAAGGTCATCGCACACGGTCCGGACCGGGACACCGCGCTGCGCCGGCTGGACGCCGCATTGGCCCAGACCAGCATCCTGGGCTTGGGTACCAACGTGGCGTTCCTACGCGACCTGATCGCCGATGCCGACGTGCAGGCCGGAAAGCTGGACACCGGGCTGGTGGAGCGCCGCAATCCGCGCAGTGCGCAACTGCCTGAGCATGTGCTGGCCGCGGCCGCATTGCGTGCACTGCTCGCGCTGGAATCCACCGGAGCGGTGGTGGATCCGTTCGAGCTGCCCGGCGGATGGCGAATCGGCGAGCCCGCCTGGACCCGTTGGCGGATGCAGGCCAGTGGGTACCAGCCGGTAGAGGTCCGAACCCGGGGTCGGGCCGCCGACGCCGAGTTGGTGGTCGGCGAGGGCGCCGTGACCCGCGCCTCGGCCTGGTGGGATGACGGGGATCTGGTCGCCGCCGTTGACCGGATCACCCGCCGCTACACCTGCGCGGTCGACGGCGCCGCATTGTGGCTGGGCCGCGATGGGCACAGCTGGAAGCTGGGCGAGCAGGCCCTCGACGCGGCGCGGCGCACCGAGCAGGACCTTGGCGGGGCGGTGCACGCTCCGATGCCCGGCACCGTCATCGCCGTCGACGTCACCGAGGGTCAGCGCGTCACCACAGGCGCCCGGCTACTCGTGCTCGAAGCGATGAAGATGGAGCATGTGCTCATCGCGCCGATCACCGGGGTGGTTCGCAAGCTCCGCGCCCGCCCCGGTGACACCGTCGAGCGCGACGCAGTACTGCTGACGCTCGTGAGTGCCCGACCGAAGGGAGGGCGCATTGGACCTCAGTGAGGAGTACGCGGCGCTGCGGGCCACCGTTGAGGAGTTCGCCCGCAAGGACATCGCCCCGGTCATCGCCGACCTCTACGAGCACGGGACATTCCCTTACGCGCTGGTGGCGAAGATGGGAGCCATGGGGTTGTTCGGGCTGCCCTTTCCCGAGGAGTACGGCGGGATGGGCGGCGACTATTTCGCCCTGTGCCTGGCGCTGGAGGAACTGGCGCGGGTGGACTCGTCGGTGGCCATCACACTGGAAGACAGCGTGTCGCTGGGCGCCATGCCGATCTTCCGGTTCGGCACCGAGGAGCAGAAGCAGCGCTGGCTTCCGCAGCTGTGCACCGGCCAGCGGCTCGGGGCCTTCGGCCTCACCGAGTCCGGTGGTGGATCCGACGCGGGCGCTACCCGCACCACCGCTCGCTGCGAGGGCGACGAGTGGGTGATCAATGGGTCCAAGGCATTCATCACCAATTCGGGCACCGACATCACCTCTGTGGTCACCGTCACCGCGATCACCGGCGTCAGCGGAGGCCGCAAGGAGATCTCCACCATCATGGTCCCCGCCGGGCACCCGGGCTTCACGGTCTCGGAGAGTTACTCCAAAGTCGGCTGGCGATGCTCGGACACCCGCGGGCTGTTCTTCGACGACTGCCGGGTGCCGCTGAGCAATCTGCTCGGCGAACGCGGTCGAGGTTACGCGCAGTTCCTGGCCATTCTCGACGAGGGTCGCATCGCGATCGCCGCGCTGGGGGTTGGCCTGGCCCAGGGCTGTATTGACGAATGCGTATCGTACGCTCGGCAGCGGCACGCTTTCGGCCACGCCATCGGCAGCTATCAGGCGATCCAGTTCAAGATTGCCGATATGGAGGCGCGGACGCATGCCGCCCGGCTGACCTACTACCATGCTGCTGACCGGATGCTGCGCGGCGAACCGTTCAAGAAGGAGGCCGCGATTGCGAAGTTGGTCTCCTCGAATGCCGCGATGGACAATGCCAGGGACGCCACTCAAGTCTTCGGCGGGTACGGCTTCATGAATGAGTATCCGGTAGCCCGCTTCTACCGTGACGCCAAGGTCTTAGAGATCGGCGAAGGCACCAGTGAGGTCCAACGCATCCTCATCGCTCGCCACCTAGGCGTCGGCTGATCGTGCCCAGACGCGGCAAGAGACCTAAGTCAGGCAGCGGGATCGAAGAAGCGCACGCCGGGGAACCGGGCGAACCCGCGATCGGCGGTGGCGATCTGGCAGCCGTGGGTGCGGGCCAGTGCGGCCAGCAACGCATCCGGCACCAGGTTGCCCCGCAGCCCGCGGTCCTGGCCCGCCAGGCGTTCGAGCTCAGTCCATACCGCATCGCTTGACGGCAGCCAGCGAGCCCGTTGTGCTGCACGTAATCGCGCGATGAAGTCGAGCGCCGCCGGCATCGGGGCCGGGTCGGCAAAGATTCTCGGGTTGGTTACGAGCCTGGCCGCCCCGGCGAGCACGGTGTCGTGCAGCGCGAGCTCGTCAGCGCCCGCGACCAGGGAAGCCAGCCAGGCTGCGTACCGCTCGTGCCGCTCGACCTCCCGGCGAAACGCAAACACCAGGATGTTGACGTCCGGCAGGATCACGCGTGTCGGTCCTCGTCGAGGGCTCGCCATACCGCGTCACGATCGCCCAGATCGACGAGGACGCGCCCGGCCGGGTCCCCATAGGCGGGCAGCGGTTCGGGTGCGGTGGGGCAGGGGACGTGGTGCTTTTGCAGTACCAGCCGCAGGCCCTCTTCGATCAGGCTGGTGAGTGTTTGGCCGCTCGCTGCCGCCTGGGCCTTGGCTTGCGCCACCAGGCCGTCCGGAAGGTTGAGCGTTGTTCGCATACAGATCAACATACCGTCATATGCAGACGTCTGCAGGGCCTTGGTCACGGTACGCTCGGAGTTCAGATGCGGGCGGCAGGAGGTGGCCGTGAGCGTGAACTATGTGGCCAGACCGTGGGAGAACCGACTGTTCCGGCGGTGCCGCCGAGCCTGGGATCTCGGTGCGCGGGAACGGCAGGACTACGAGCGGATCGAGCCGGCACAGGTCTTCGACCTCAGCGAAGCGATCCACGACGCGCTCGACGTCTACTACTTCCCCGGCATGTGGGACTGGAACCGGGCGATCGTGCGGCCGCTGGCCGTCGCCGGCTTCGAGAAGTCGATGCGCCGGCAGCGCGATGCCTACACGCGGACCTGTGAGTTATCCGCTGATCAGGTTCAGGATTGGGAGCAGCACCTGGAGCTGGGCACCGGTATTCTCCAGCGCTATTTCGAATGGGCCGGCGACGTCGACCGCTTCACCCCGATCCAGGTCGCCTCGCAGTTCGACATCGCTTTGCCCGACCCAGCCGACCCGGACAGTGGGCTGATCACCGCGGAAGGTCGGCCGCTGCAATTCCGGGTCCGGATCGACCTGGTGGTGATCGACGACCATGAGCTGTACTGGCTGGTCGAGCACCGGATCGTCACCGGTCCGCAGTGGCCCGAGCTCGACCAGCTGCGGCTCGACGAGCAGGCGCTGACCCGCAGCTGGGCGTGGCAGGTGCACTTTCTGGCCCAACTCGAAGGCACCATCCACAACGAGTTGCGTGCCGCGGTGCCGGCCGCAGGAAATTCTAAGGTCCAAGTGCGGGCGGTGCCGGGGGCTGGTGGGATCACGACACAGCGGGCCACTGAGTCCTTCCGCCGCACCCATATCCCGCGGGCTGAGCTGGAAATCGCCCGGCACGGCATCGCCGTAGCGCTGGAAATTCAGGATATGACGGATCCGGCACTGCGGATGTACCCGAACCCTTCCTGGGAGAACTGTTCGACCTGCGCCTACCGGGCGCCCTGCCTGGCGATAACCCAAGGGATCGACGAGCGCCCGATCCTCGATACGTCGTATCGCAAGCGGGTCAGCGGAGACTTCGAGCTCGGGCGGTTGGGATCGGTGTGGGGATTCGTTCCCGAGATCCACCGGGTCTCGGAGTACCGGACTCCTGGCGCGGGCCAGTAACGCCGGTGCGCATTCGGGTGGTGAGCTGGAACGTCGATTCCAGACCGACCGGACTGCTGGACGCCAAGATCGAGCTGCTTCGCCGGCTGCAGCCTGACCTTGTGTTGCTCCAGGAGATCGGCCGCCCGGTCTACCGCGCGCTGCTGCCGCACCCTTCCGCCCATGAGCGGATGCACCGCAGGACCAGGCAGTTCTCCTGGGGCGCCCTGTCCACTGACCTGTGCAAGCCGCGGGCCAGCGAGTACCGGCTGGGATGCGCTGTGTTGGGCGTCTCGAACACCGCTCTGCTCGATGCCGGGGTGCTGGACCAGGCGCCGTTCGAGATCAGCGATCCGGCGCGGCCCGGGTTCTTGTGGCGGACGGTGGCGGCCCAGGTGGCATTGGCCACCGGCGACCTGCTGACCGTATGCAGTTTCCACGGTCGCCAGCCATCTGGTGTGCCCGCTGCCGCGCTACAGCAAGCGTTTCACGCTGGGATCGCCAGCTGGCTCACCGATGTGCCCGGTCCGGTCATCTTCGGTATCGACGCCGGCCCCCGAGTACCTGACAGCGCCGATCCACTGCTAGGTCCGGGACCGATCCACCACCTCAACCACGTGCTCAATGCCGACGATGACCACCTCTGGGCCACCCCCGGTATCCCGGTGCTCGACGCCCAGTGCCTGGCCGACGACGCCGCCGCCGCGGGCAGCGACCACCCCCTACTGCTCGTGGACCTGGAGCTGCCCACCCCGTAGGCAGCCTGCCGATCGATGCTGTGTCGGGAGCCGTCAGCCGTCTTCAACGGTTCTGCTCGGGACGGGCCGCGAGCTGCTGCACGGCGCGTGGGACCAGCTCGTGGTCCGTGGAGTAGCCGTCATGCGGGTGGTGACCGCCAAGCGGACCAGGCCAAGGTCGAGATGCTGGTTGGTAGCGGTTTGCGGCTCGCCGAGCAGTGGTGGGTCAAGCCGCTGGAAACAACAGGTCCTGGCGCTGCACCGGGGCGGACCTCGGGAACAAGTTTCTCGGGGATTCTCGGGCCGGCGCCGCCCGTCTACGACCCTGGTGGCCCCGTTCTGCTCGCGGACCGCGTCACCGACGATGTGGACCTGACCGTCATGGAACGCGAGGCTGCCGCCCTGGGTGCGGTGCTCGCCGTCGTGCCGACCAAGCCGGCGGCCGAACGCGAGCAGCAACTGCACCAGCGTAGCTGGACCGTAGCGTCTCAGTGGTATGTCGGTCGGCTGGAGACGTCGCTGTCCCGGTAGCCATCGATCGACGGAACAGCTCTGGCGGAACATCCCGCAGCGGCGAGTGTGGCAAGGTCGGACTGGTGCCGACCATGACTCCGCTGCGTTGGGCCCTGGCGTATGCGGTCGGGTCGGTGGTTCTCGGGCCAGCGGTGTTCCTGCTGGGGTACGCCGCGGCGGCGGCGACTTCTGCGACTCGATCTACAGGCTTGCCGACGGCTCGTTCGCAGCCGACCGCGACCGCGAGTTCCGCAATGCCCAGCTGTTCCAGGTCTTCTCCGGCGGCCTTGATCGGTCCGTTGGTCAATGGAGCTCTCCACCATCGCGTGGAACGGCTGGTGTACTGATCGATGTCCCAGGTTGCGCGACCGGGTGCGTCCCGCCGGCGGATCCCTGACTGGGCCACGCTTGCCAGCGACCTGGCTCAACTCGCCACCGATTAGCGTCCAGTGCTCGATCAGCTCGTCTTCGGCAACCCTCCGCGCCCCGCGCGGAAGCTACTCCCGCAGCAAACGCGGCCATGACCAGGGACTCTGCCCTGGTTTTGCGGCTGGTAACAGCTTCCTCCCCGACACCCCGGAGCGGCGAAAGTGCTCCGGCTAGCGTGCCGTGGCGGCAGGAAGTCGCGCCGAAGCATGATCACCGATTGTGTGCCTGGGACGACACACGATGTCGTTACGGGCACACAAAACGTGATCATGGGAGGTTGGCGAAGCCGTCGCGATCTGGGAACCGACCGCAACCGAGCGTGGCCAAGACCTAGGTCATGGGCCGCTCGGTGGGGGAGATGGGGGCGGGGAGTACGTCGCGGCCGGTGAGGTAGCGGTCCACGCCAGCGGCGGCGGAGCGGCCTTCAGCGATGGCCCACACGATCAGCGACTGCCCGCGGCCCATGTCTCCGGCGACGAAGACGCCCGGCACGCTGGTCATGAAGCAAGCGTCGCGCGCGACGTTGCCGCGCACGTCGTACTCGACGCCCAGCCCTTCGAGCAGCTTGCCCTTCTCCGGCCCGACGAAGCCCATCGCCAGCAGCACCAGATCGGCGGGCAGGTCCTGCTCGCTGTCCGGCACCGGCTCGAACTTGCCGTTGGAGAAGACGACCTGCGCCAGCCGCAGCCCGCGAACCCGGCCATCGGCGTCGCCGAGGAACTGCTGGGTGCTCACCGCGAACAGCCGTTCGCCGCCCTCCTCGTGGGCCGAGGACACCCGAAAGATCATCGGGTAGGTAGGCCAGGGCTGGGTCTCTGGCCGGAGCTCCGGCGGAGTCGGCAGGATCTCCAGCTGGGTCACCGAGGCCGCGCCCTGACGGTGCGCGGTGCCCAGACAGTCGGCTCCGGTGTCCCCCCCACCGATGATCACTACGTGTTTGCCCTTGGCGTCGATCGGCGACTGGGAAAGATCGCCCTCCTGCACCCGGTTCGATGGCGGCAGGTACTCCATCGCCTGGTAGATTCCGGCTAGGTCACGACCGGGCACCGGCAGGTCCCGCGACGCGGTGGCCCCGCTGGCGAGCACTATGGCATCGAAGCCTTCGCGCAGCTCCTCGGAAGTGACATCCACTCCGATGTCGACGCCGGCCCGGAACTCGGTGCCCTCGGCGCGCATCTGCTCCAAGCGCCGGTCCAGCCGATGCTTCGCCATCTTGAACTCGGGGATGCCGTAGCGCAGTAGCCCGCCGATGCGGTCCGCGCGTTCGTAGACCACCACGTCGTGCCCGACCCGGGTCAGTTGCTGCGCGGTGGCCAGCCCAGCCGGGCCCGACCCGACCACGGCGACCTTCTTGCCGGTGCGCGTTTCGGGTGTCACCGGGGTGACCCAGCCCTGTTCCCACGCCCGATCGATGATCTCGATCTCGACCTGCTTGATGGTCACCGCGTCGTCGTTGATGGCCAGCACGCAGGCTGCCTCGCAGGGCGCCGGGCACAGCGTCCCGGTGAATTCCGGGAAATTGTTGGTGGCATGCAGCCGCTCGATGGCCTCAGCCCAGTCCTGGCGCCAGACCAGATCGTTCCACTCCGGGATGAGGTTGCCCAGCGGGCAACCCAGGTGGCAGAACGGGATCCCGCAGTTCATGCACCGGCCGGCCTGCTTCTCGACCAGGGCGGTGCCGAAGTCTTCATAGACCTCGTGCCAGTCACGTAATCGAAGCTCGACCGGACGGCGCGGTGGATTCTGTCGCCCCGTCGTGAGGAAGCCCTTGGGATCAGCCATGAGCCGCCTCCATGATGGCTTCGTCGACGTCCCGGCCGTCTCGCTGAGCCGCCGCTTGGGCGGCCAGCACCCGCTTGAAGTCCTTGGGCATGACCTTGCCGAACCGATCGACCGCAGCCTCCCAGTCGGCCAGCAGCGCGTGCGCCACCGCAGAGCCGGTCTCGGCGTGGTGGCGCGCCACCACGCCGGCCAGGAACGCGCGGTCCTGGTCGTCCAAGGGATCCAGGTCGACCATCTCCGGGTTGATCCGTTGCGTGGGCAGGTCAAGCACATAGGCGACGCCACCGGACATCCCGGCCGCGAAGTTGCGCCCGATCGACCCGAGCACCACCACCCGGCCGCCGGTCATGT
>QHBY01000565.1 GCA_003244245.1 Pseudonocardiales bacterium | reverse complement strand
GACCGCCGCGGCTTCAGCGTGCCCGCGCATGGCCGCGGGGCCCGCGATGACTCTTTGAAGATTCGTGGGTCAACCGTTTCGTGGAGGCAAGGACGCAGGGCCTTCTCGACCCACATGAGCTAGCCTCGCAAGCACCGACACCCAGCGCCGTCGCAGCGTCCGATCCACAGTCACGCAGCCGCGCTCGTCATGTCGACGTTCATGCGCGTGACCGCTTTCTGCTTCCGCCTTGCTGAGCAAGCGTCTCGGGTGCCAACGGCCTCGCTTTCGCATGGAACGACCGATGAAAGTCAATAGCTTGGCGGCGGAATTTTCGGGGGTGCGATCGGTGGCGGGCGGCTCGCGCGGGGCCGCAGATCGCCTCTTGGACCGAACCCGCCGTTGGACGCCACGACCACGCCCGGCGTGCCGACCACCCCACCCGGCATGCCCGTGTGCCACGAGCATGTGCGCCGGGGTAAACCGCATCTCGGCTTGAGCGGCGCGGCACGGCGCGGCCTTGGCAGGCCTATGCGGCGGCGTCGGAGAGGACGCGGGGCAGCTGGTCGCGCGATTGGATGTCGAGTTTTTGGTAGGCGTTGCTCAGGTGGTTTTCGACTGTCTTGCGTGCGAGGAAGAGGGCTTGGGCGATCTCGGGGTTTGAGAGTCCTTGTGCGGCCATCGCGGAGATCCGTCGTTCGGTCGGGGTCAGCGCGTCGATGCCGCTGCGCAGGAGGCTGCGTGGGCGCGCTCCGGTGGCTTTGAGCTCGTCGAGGGCGCGGTGGGCGAGCACGGTTGCGCCGCAGCGCTGGGCCAGCTCGACCGCTTGGCGCAGTGGCTCGCGGGCGTCGGCCCGGCGGTTGGCGCGTCGCAGCGCGGCGCCGAGCTCTGTCAGCGTGCGCGCCTGCTCCAGGCGCGAGGGACACTCGGCCAGGGTGCGTGAGGCGTCCTGAAGCAGAGAGATGCCAGCTTCTCCGCCGGTGAGCAGTCCCTTGGCGCGCAGCGCCACGCCCAGCCCGCGGGCCTGGCGGGCCTGCTGCGCCCGGTCGAGTTCGGCCTCGATGAGCTTGTGGCTCTCGGACGCGGCGGCGGGTAGCGCGAGGGCCAGCGTCGAGCGCCACGCTTTCACGTTGGGGTTTTCGATGCCGATGGCCTGCAGTATCTCGCCCGCCTGGCGCAGGTCGGCTATGGCGTCGTGGGGACGGCCTTGGGCGAGGAGCAGGCGGCTGCGGGCCTCGAGCAGGTAGGCACCGGGAAGCGTTCCGGCGAATGGCTCGAGCGGGACCCTCGCCAGCGCCGCCTCGCAGTCTTCCAACTGTCCGCGTTCGAGCAGCGCCTCGACGAGGAACTCCAGGGCGAAGGGCGCGGCGAAGTGCAGCTCATGCTCCTCGATTAGATCAAGGGCCCGGCCGGCATCGGCTTCGGCGGATGGGATCGATCCGCGACGCAGGGCGCTAAACGCCCGCCACCCAAGGCCGCCGGCGTAGCCCATGACCGATCCCCGGCGGCGCGCGTCGTCGAGCATGTGCTCGATGTGGCGCTCCGCTTCCGCGAGCTCGTCGTGGAAGGCCAGAATCGCGACTGCCTGGACGGCTCCCACCGCGTCCGATGTCTCATCCTCGATGAAGCGCCCGTCGTCCAATCCCCGCCTCACGAGAGCGACGCCCTCCTGGGGCGTCTCGCCCGCGACCATGAGCTTGAGGCCCACGTAGATCAGTAGCTCACGGCCCGCGGGCCCGGTGCGCTTGGCCAGCGCCTGCAGCCGCGGCAGGCGCTCGCGTGCGGCATGCTCGGGGTCGCTCCAGCCCCATCCCGTGTGGGCGCGTGCCGTCTCCAGCCTGACCAGGAGGGCGTCGTCGGGGTCGCCTAGCTCCTCGATCGCCCGGCTCATCAGCGCGTGGGCCTCGCGAAGGCGCCCCGCGAAAGAGAGGACCTCCGCCAGCGAGCAGGTCAAGGCCAGACGCTGCTGTGCGTCATCGGTGAGCTCGATGGCCTCGCCGAGGTGCTCGATCGCCGCGGGGTCCCGCGCCACAAGCTCGCTGCGGCCAAGCTCGCCGAGCAGTTCCGCCCGCGCGGCGAGAGCGACTGGCTCATCCAGCGCTCGCCGCAGGAACCCCACGGCGCTCTCAGGAACGCCGCGGGCGATCGCCTCACGCGCGGCGCGGCGGAGCAGCTGCACGACCTCGGGATCCGCGGCCGGCTCGCACGCGAGCAGGTGGGCGCCTACCTGCACGGGGTCGGCGCCCTCCTCGCTCAGAAGCTGTGCCGCATGGCGGTGCAGCTGCGCCCGCTCGCCCACCGGCGTGTCGAGTGAGATCGCCGACTTCACGAGCGGATGCACGAAGCTCAATGGCCGCTTGGACATCAGCACACCGCCGTCGCTCAGCGCATCGGCAGCCAGCAGGGCATCAGCCGGCTCGAGCCCGGCCAGGCGGGCCGCCAGCCGCAGGGAGGCGTCCGGGCCGAGAACGCTGACGGCGCGCGCGAGGCTGCGTGCGTCTTCGGCGGCATGCGCGACACGGACCAGCGACGCGCGCGCCACAGCTGCGGGCGCCATCTCGGCGATGGCGCCGCGATGCAGGACCATGCCGCCGATGAGCTGCAC
>QHBY01000564.1 GCA_003244245.1 Pseudonocardiales bacterium | reverse complement strand
TTGCGTCGTGAGGCGGCGCGGCGGCGGTTGGCTGGCGAATCGCCGCGGGCGATCGCCAGGGATCTGGGGCGTACGCGGCAGTGGGTGGCGAAGTGGACGGGCCGCTATGACCCGCACGACCCGGTGTGGGCGGAGGGCCGCTCGCGCGCTCCTGGGCGGGTCGCGAACCGCACCGACGCCGGGATCGAGGCGCGGGTGCTGGAGGTCCGCACGCGCCTGGAGGAGAACCCGTGGGCGCAGATCGGGGCGCCGGCGGTCGGATGGGAACTTGAGAAGCTTGGCGCGGTGGTGCCCGCTGAGCGCACGCTCGAGCGGATCCTTGAGCGTGACGGCTCCACGCACCGCGAGCGGCCCGCTCGCCGCGCGTCGAAGGGCATCCCATATCCCGCACCGGCCGCCGATCGAACCGGCGACGTGGTGCAGGTCGATCTCGTCGGGCCGCGCCACCTGCACGGCGGGGTGCGCTTCCACGCTCTAAACCAGATCGACGTCGCCTCCCGCCACGCCGGGATCGAGATCGCCTGCGGCCGCGCAACCGTCCAGCGATGGCTCGATTTTCGACGGCTGCGCCGCGACGCCGTGTCGCGCAGGCCGTCGGGACATGAGCTGGCCGCGCTGCTGGACAGCATCGCCACCGCCTGCGAGAACGGGCACACCGCGCTGGCGCGCCTCCGCGGCGCTCAGGCCGTCCTGTTCCTCACCGGCCTCGCAGCCCCGCGAGCGCCGGCGCGACTCTTCCATCGGGGGCGGTGAGCAGCGCGTCGACTTTGTCGGCGGCCGAGCAGTGCAGGCACAGCGCGGCTCCCTGGCGCACCCCGAACCCGGGTGCCTTGCGTGCGCAGCGCGTGCAGTCCACGACGCGCGACCAGTGACAAGCGCCGCAGAGGTCGGGCTGGCCGTCGCGGGCGCGCACCGCGATCCTCTTGATGTGCCCACACTGCCCGCATGCGCGTCGAGGGGAGCGGTAGTAGCGCCGGCAGATCGTCTCGCCATCCTTGCGCGAGTTGATGGTGTTGATCTCTTTGCAGCGGTCACAACGCGCCGGTGGGGCGCGGTAGCAGGTGCTGCACAGGGGCTCGCCGGCGGCGGTGCGGGTGTTGACCGGCGCCCGGCGGCCGGTGGGCGTGCAGCCCAGGATGTCGCACAGCCCGACGAGCACATGCAGGTTCAGCCGCTCCGGGGTCTGCGTGACCAGCCGGTGGACCTGCGCGGGGGACAGCCTGACGCTGCGTTCGGCCAGCGGGGCCGGCGAGTTCGGTGGTCTGAAACAGGCCGCGCTCGGCCATTCGCAGGCGCAGGTGCCAGCGCCACGTAGACGTGGTCGCCGCGGACTTCCACCGCGTGAGCGGTTATTCCCTCGCCGGCGGTCAGTGCCGCGCCAGTGGCAAGGTCGTAGCGGTGGTCGTGCAGCGGGCAGATGACGGCGCGATCGGTGACGATGCCGTCGGCGAGGGGGGCCCCGCGGTGCGGGCACACGGCGTCGATCGCATACCAGGCGCCAGGGGTCCGGAACAGCGCGATGGCGCGATCGCCGAGCATGATCGTGCGCCCCTCGTCGAGCGGGACATCGTGGACCCGGCAGGCGAACGTCATCGTTCTGCGCCGACGACGACCGCGCCGCTCAAATCGACGCCTCCGCGAAGCTGGGCACCCTGTCGACCACGAAGCTCCGGCGAAGGTAGAAGAACCACGTCACTCCCGCGAGCACGACGTAGACGAAGAGAAAGACGTACAGCGCCGAAGTCGACCAGTCGGCCATCGACTGCGCGATCGACAGCTTCTCGGCCGGCGTCCCGGCGGCCTTGACAGCGGCGGAGACCGGAAGGCTCGCCTCGCGGAATACGACCTGGATCAAGAAGCCTCCGAAGGCGCCGATCGCGCCGGCGATCCCGATCACGGCCGCCGCCTGGCGCTTGAAGTCGAGCACCGCCGCCTTCGGGTCCAGGCCCTGCTCGGATGCCTCCTGACGTCCAAGCTCTGCGAAGATCGAGGGGATCATCCGATACGTCGAGCCGTTGCCCATCCCGGCGAGCAGGAAGATCGCCATGAACGACGCGAAGAAGATCGTGAAGCTGTGCTCGTTGACGCCGAAGATCGCCGTCACGGTGAAGAGCGCCTCGCCGAGAAAGACGGCCAGCGTGACCCTCGCGCCGCCGACATGGTCAGCCAGCCAGCCGCCGAACGGCCGCGCGACCGAGCCGATCAGCGCGCCGACGAAGCCCAGCCCGGCGAGGTAGGTCGCGATGAACGGGTGCGACGCGAGGAATTCCGGGAACGTGTTCTTGATGACGAGCGGCAGCGCGAAGGCGTAGCCGATGAACGAGCCGAACGTCCCGATGTACAGCAGCGACATGACCCACGTCTGGCCGTGCTTCAGCGCCCTCGCGTATGAGCGCGTGTCGGCCTTCGCGTCGCTGATGCTGTCCATGTAGAGCCGCGCGCCGATCGCTGCGATGACGATGAACGGCAGCCACATCAGGCCCGCGTAGGAGAGGTGGATCTCGTGGGCCGGCAGCTTCACCGCCGCCGCGGGCACGCCGATGATGATCACGAGCGGCACGAGCAACTGCGTGACCGCGACGCCGAGGTTGCCGCCCGCCGCGTTGAGCCCGAGCGCGAAGCCCTTGTGGCGCTCGGGATAGAAGAACGAGATGTTCGCCATCGAGGACGAGAAGTTGCCGCCGCCGAAGCCCGCCGTCGCCGCGCACAGCGCGAGCACCCACATCTGCGTCGAGTGGCTCTGATCGAGCAGCCAGCCGCTCGGCACGACGATCGCGAGCAGCAGCACCGGAATCAGCAGCAGCGATGCGCTGAACGTGGTCCACGCTCGGCCACCGAACCTCGGCACGGCGAACGTGTAGGG
>QHBY01000563.1 GCA_003244245.1 Pseudonocardiales bacterium | reverse complement strand
GGCCCAGGGTCGGCGCGGGCTTTGGGCCGGTGCGGGAGAGCCTGTCGGCCGCAGGCCGCCAGTTCGGCCATGTCCTCAAGGAGTCCGTCGGGGTGTTTGGTTACCTCGACCTCAACCTGCCAGCCGGCGCGTATGGCATCTGGGCGACGATGACGCTCGGCCTCCTAGCCAACGCCTTCATCGTCGCTGGGCCGCGCGAGCGAAGGGCGCTGCTCGGGATTGTGGCCACGGCCGTCGCGGTCCCCGTGCTCTACTACGCGGCCATCGCCCGACACGGGATCGGTCTCCAAGGGCGCCACATGCTGCCCATGCTCGTAATCGTTCCGCTCCTCGCCGGAGAAGTGATCCTCCGCCATCGACGACGACTGGGACCCCTGGCGCGCAGGACCATGTGGTCCATTCCCGCTGGCGCCGCGGCTGTGCAGCTGCTTGCCTGGTATGCGAACGCGCGACGCGCCGCGGTCGGATCAAACGGACCTTGGGCCTTCCTCGGTCACGCGCAGTGGCAGCCACCGGCCGGCTGGGACACCTGGCTCGCGCTTACCATCGTGGCAGTCGCGCTCCTGGGAGCCGTCGCCACGCTCGTCCACGACCAGCCCGGGGCGGTCCAGGACAGCGCTTGACCGCCTCCTGGGGAAACCAACACCGCACTCCCTCGCCCGACGGATAGCCCGCTCGTCAAGCCGAACATTACCGGGCCGCCCCGCGCTCAGCGAGTGAATACCAGGATCGCGGCAGCAATCACGACGAAAGCCGCGAAGACCGCTCCCGAACACGCCAGAACCACAAGCGGGAGCTCCCAGGGCTCGCGCAAACCCGCTCGCAGGTCTTGACGGAGCACATGCAATCGTGAGGAACCGCCGCTGAAGTGACCGATCGCCATTCCGATCAAAGCGCATGTCCCCACGCCAAGTCCACTGAGCGGGTAGCGCCCGTCCAAGATCACCGCGGTCACAGCGAACAACAGCACCCCGCCGCCACCAAGTAAGCCAAGGTAAACCACCAGAGCCATGGCGCCCTTCATCCGCCGGCACACGAACGCTGCCGGCAGCCCGTTCGTACGCCACGAGGGTGCGGGCGCGCCGTCGCGATCGAGCAGGGCGACGGCGCCCAAGAGCACCGTCGCCAGCGTCGCCTGGATCAGCCAGAGCTCCCAGCCGGCGGGTGGCTGCGATTGGGCGTGACCAAGGAACGCCCAGGGCCCGGCCGATCCGACCGCGGCACGTCGGGCGTTGACGTACCAGGCCAGCAGCTGAACGGCCGCAGCCGCCGGGGGCAGGCACCGAAGGACAGTCGCCGCCCGGGAGCTCAACCGCGCACGATGGTGACGGGTCAGCTCGCCGGCGAGGAGTGGGAGGACGACCAGCATCGGGAGCATGTGGCGGGCTTGCAGGCCGATACCGTGCCGGGCCACGGCAGCGTAATAGAGCACCGGCAAGGCGATCGCCGTGCCCACGGCAGCCAAGACGACCATCCGCTCGCGCCGCCCGGCGACGATCAGACCGCTGGCCAGCAGAGCCAGGGTCATCGCCGCCCAGACCGCGTAGGCGCCGGTCGGCAGGTTGAGGTCGAGGTAGCCGAAGACCCCGACCGACTCCTTGAGGACCTGGCCGAACTGACGCCCCCCAGCCGACAGGCTCTCCCGCAATGGCCCAAAGCCGATGCTGACCGTTGGTGCGTAGACCGCGGCCCACACGAGGCTGATCAGCGCCGCCACCGTGATCGAAGCCAATGCGAGACCGGATGCCAGCGGGCGGGTGAGCATACGGGTCCCTAGCCCCCGCCAGCCGACCAGAGCAATCAGGAGGGCAAGATCGAGGACCACCCAGGCCGGGCCGAGAGAACGGCTCAAGGTCAGCGTGACGCCGCCGGCGCCTGTCAACGCCCAGACCGCAGGGGCCGGCTGCTCGCTGCGTGCCAGGCGCAGCATTGCCGCGGCGAAGCAGATCGCCGACATGATCTCCAAGCCGCTGCCGCCCATGCTGGCGGCCGTGAAGATGACCATCGGCGTGAGCGCCAGGACGAGACCCAGCAGCGACAGGGCCGACCCCGACCACAGCAACCACACGGCAGCCGCCAGCAGACCGACGCGGACGGACAGCTCGGTGATCCGCCCGATCCGATTGGCCGTCCCCGGCTCATGGGCCGAACGAATCGTCAACGCCGGCAGCAGGTAGGGCAGGGGCGGGTAGGTACCCAAGACCGTGACCGCGACCGTCTTGGCAGGATTGTGAGCCAGGCTGTTGTGGCAGGCGGCAGACGCTGTAGCCGTCTGGGGAGTGAAGCACTCGTACCCGTTGGGCAACAAGCCCCCTGGCACGCTTACCTCGCGTGCCAGCTGACGGTCGATCGCCTCCTGTTCGGGCCGCTCGGCCCGATTCCGATATGACGTCGGGCGCCCGACGACCTCTCCGTTGGCCACCCCTAGCGCTCGCAGATAGTGGGCCGATTCGTCCGGAGCGGCGAAGGGCGGGTTGGACATCGCCCACGCGAATGCCAGCAGCGCATAGCCGGCCACGATGATCGCCGGAATCAGCCGCTGGACGCCCCCATCACGCAATGACCTCAGCCTCCTCGAGACCGCCCGGACGCGAAGGCGCCTCCCCGGCCCCGCTTGCCGGGAAGGTTTCTTCCATGCTTCGCGCGATGACGGTACGCAAGGGACATGAAACGCACGTGAAAGCCGGCGTCCGCACCGCGCACCGGTACGTCTCAGGCCGTGGTACGAGCTCGCGCTCAGTTCTTCGGTGCGTTCGACTCGCTCTCGTGCACTTCCTGCTCAAGGGAGGAAAGGCGGGCGGCCACGAGCTGATCCTCGCCGGAACGGAGTCTGGCTGACCAACGTACTCGCCTGCCGCGCTGTGGTTCTGGCAGATCGGCCGCGGCGGGCCGGAGCAGCGCGCCGGGTCAGCGCACCGGCTGCCCGACTTCCTGTTCGTCCAGATCCGCGGCGGAGCTGGCGTCGCCCGGTTGGAGACCCAACTCGTCGATTACCTCTACACCTCCTTCACCAACGCCACCGCATGTAGCCCGACTGACACAATGCGTCTCTCGCCCTCTTGAATCCAACGCCCTTTCCCGAGTTCCTGCCGGCCAACATGGCAGGCGGGGATACTTCGCCGTCATGGCCGGGCCGAGCATCCTCGTGATCGAGGACGACCACGAGCTGCGGGGCATCCTCCTACGCGCCCTGGACGAGCACGGGTTCGCACCGACCGGCGCGGCAACCGGGGCGGAGGCGCTCACTCGCGTTGGCGACCCGGCACCGGACGCGCTGGTGATCGACATCGGCCTGCCCGACG
>QHBY01000562.1 GCA_003244245.1 Pseudonocardiales bacterium | reverse complement strand
CGGCTCGCTCCAGGTCGCGACGACCGTCGCCTCAGTGGGTCCGTAAGAGTTGATCATTCGTCGGCCTGGCGCCCATAGCGCCACCAGCTCCGGGGGGCATACATCCCCGCCCACGATCAGCGTCCGGAACTGGGTCAGCTCCGCCGCAGCCGCCGCCGGCACGGTAGCCAGCGCGGCCGGCGGGATCAACGCATGCGTCACCCCCAGCTCCGCCAACACCCGCGCCAACTGCTCCCCCAGCAACGGCCCCGGCGGCGGCACCACCAACGCCGCCCCCACCGGCAACGACATACACAGCTCCAACACCGACGCATCAAAACTCGGCGACGAAAACTGCAACACCCGATCCCCCGGCGCCACCACATACCGCTGCACCTCGGCGGCAGAGAAACTCGCCAACCCGGCATGGGTCACCACCACGCCCTTAGGGCGCCCGGTCGATCCCGAGGTGTAAATCACATAGGCCGGATGGGCCAACAGCAGCGGCGTGGGCCGATCCTCATCGCTGGGGGCAAGGTCGGACATCGCGGCCAGTTCCGCGAGCACCTCCGGTTCGTCCACCACCACCATCGGTACGGCCTCGTCGACAAGATCGGCCACATCCGTTCCGGCCGCGGCCCACGCACCGCAGGTCAGCACCACGACCGCGCCGGCATCGGCCACCATGAACCGGACCCGCTCGATCGGATAGACCGGGTCGACCGGCAGGAACGCTCCGCCGGCCTTGGTGACCGCCAGTTGTGCCACCACCATCTCCACCGACCGGGGCAGCATGACTGCCACTACTGCTTCCGGCCCCACCCCGCGGGTCAACAACAGCCGAGCCAGTCGGTTCGCCCGCTCGTCCAGTTCGCCGTAACTGACCGACCCATCCCCAGTCACGATGGCGGGCAAGCCCGGAGATCGCGCTACCGCAGCCTCGAACAGCACCGGCAACGTCGCAGTGGCGACCTCCTGATCGGTGTCGTTCCACTCCTCCAGCAGCCGAACACGCTCCGGCGCGGTGACGAGGTCGACCGTGCCCAGCGGCGCATCGACAGTGGTGGCGAGGGCAGCGAGCACCCGGGTCAGCTGCCCGGCCAGCCGCCTGATCGTGGCCGCCTCGAACAGGTCGCTGCGGTACTCGACGACGCCCGACAGCTCCGTACCCTGCTCAACCAGCCGCACCGTGAGGTTCGTGCTGAACCGCAAGGCGCGCCGCGTACACACCACTGCCACGCGCGTCAGTTCCGACCCCAGATCCAGCTCCTCGACCAGGGACTCGAACGGGATCTCGGAGTGCGCGAGGGCGGCTCTCACCGTGGCGCGCGCCGCCGACAGGACCTCCCGCAGCGGCGTCGCGTCGCTCATCCAGGATCGCAACACCAGGGGATGCCCCGACTCCGGCGCAGGAATGGTCACTGCGATGTCCTCCTGGCCCGAGTAGCGGAACAGGAGAACCTGGCATGTGGCCACCGCGAGGTCGAGCAGGGTGATGTCGAGCTGGGCGGTCAACCCCAGCAGCCCGGCGGTCGAGTCCGCAGGTACCGCGAAGGCAAATGCCTCGATGCCTGAGGCAGAGCTGGTCGGCCACTGCTGATCGGTGGGCAATTCCGGGGCGGGCATGCCGTCCAGTTGCCCCGCCCAGTATCGGAGTTGTTCGACGAACGGCACCTTCAGCGAACCGTGAGAGACGATGGGCTTCCCGCTCGGCGCGGACGTCGGCTCGTAAGCCACCATATCTTTATCGAATCCTTTGGGCACTGTGTGTTATCGAATCCTTTGGGCACTGTGCCGCCATGAAGGGATTCCCGGGCAGATACTCAGGCGAAGGCTCGATTCAGGGAATCGGCCGACGATCGAGGTTCCGGCACGGCGGGAGGCCGGCTTCGCTGGGCGATCCGACCGCCGATCAGCAACTGCTCGACCTGCTTAGTGATCGGGTCTCGCAGGAAACGTCCGACATGCAATCCCCGGCCGGAGGTCGGGTCCTGGAGCACGAAATCCAAGTCGTCGTAGAAGGCCAACCGTCCGATGAGCTCGTCTCCGCTCGCGAGGTACGGGGCCCCCTCATCCCCGACGGCGACCAGGTACTCCGTTGGGCCGTTGGAGTAGCTACCCACGCACTCCGCTGGGGCTGCGACCGGCGCTCGCAGCGGGATGTCCCGACGTTGCGCTCCCAGCGGCAGGTTCGCCCGGCGTAGTTCGGTACACAACTCCTCCCACAGATACGACCCGGTGTTGGCGTTGGTGGTAAGCGCCACCACCCATCCGCCTACCGGATCGATGCGCAGGTAGCAGGACGTGCCATTCGCGTTGCCGTCGTGACCGACCCAGTCGGTGGTCCCAGCCCGGAATACGGCCAGCCCGGCGCCCCAGCCGTCAGCTAGTCCGAACGGATTGGCGCCTGGAGCGGCCCGCCGCATCCGTTCGGCGTAGGTGGCCGGGAGCAGCTGGGGGACTCCCGGCCCGATGTGCATCAGTCCCAGGGCCACCAGATCGACGGCACTCATCGCCAGGGCTCCCGCCGGGGCCTCGGCGGGTGCCAGTGACTGCTGCACGGGCCGGGTTCGAACTAGGGTTGTGTTGACCGAGTGCCCGCTGGCGATGGGCCGTCCGGAGGGTGCTCGCAGCATGCCGACGACGGTGGCGGGGTCGATGCCCAGCGGCCGCAGCAGGATCGACTCGGTGGCCTCCCACCAGCTCATTCCCGTGATCGTCTCGATCAGGTGGCCGACCAGCACGTAGTTCCTGCTCGAGTAGGAGAAACCGGTACCGGGTGGAAATATCAGGTCCTGCCGGCGGCAGTGCTCCCGCACGTAACGCCCCAGCGACAAGGTAGCCAGCTCCGGTGCGTCGGGACTGGAGGCGAAACCGCTGGTGTGGCTGAGTAGTTGCCCAAGGGTGAGCTGTCCGCCCAGGTCGCCCAACTCGGGCAGGTGTTCGTCCAGCGTGGCGTCGAGCTCGAGGTCACCGTCCGCGACCAGGATCATCGCCAGGGTTGCGGTCCAGGCTTTGGTGATCGACCCGGTGGGAAAGGCGGTCTCCCGAGTGACCCCAATCCCGGCGCCGTGCTCCAGCTCACCGACCTCGGCCGAGACGGTCACCCCACCACGGTGGATGGCGAGCTGCGCCCCGGGGACCTGGTGCGTGACGGCCAACGACGCCAACATGACGGCCAACCAAGCCTCATCGACGAGCAGTGCCGCACCCACGCCGGTATCACCCGTACGTGCGGTGATGTTCCCTCGTCCGAGGGGGCAAAGCTCGTCCTTGTTCTCAACACTTGGTAAATCGAGTTCGGCAATCTTCCCCATGGACTACACGTTAGAGTGACGCCCTTCAGCGGGCCTTAGAGTTCGCTTAAGGGAACCGGGTGGTCGGGCATCCGCCTGGCGACTCGGGACCCTCCCCGACCTGCAGCTCCGCCCTATCTGGTGGCTTAAGTCGGGGTGGATCCGACCAGGCCGGTCTCGTATCCCACGATCACCAGCTGCGCCCGGTCCCTGGCGTCGAGCTTGGCGAGCAACCGGCCGATGTGCGTCTTGACGGTCCCCCGGCTCAGGTGCAGATGGTGTTCGATCTCACTGTTACGTAGGCCCCGCGCGATCAGGACGAGCACCTCTCGTTCCCGGTCGGTGACGCCGGCCAGCGTGCCCGCCGGCCGCCGGGCCGACTCCGGGTGTCGGACGAACTCGGCGATCAGCCGCCGGGTGACGGTGGGTGCGAGCAACGCCTCGCCGGAGGCGACAACTCGGACGGCGTCTAGCAGCTGAGCAGGGGGTGTGTCCTTGAGTAGAAAGCCGCTGGCGCCGGCCCGCAGCGCTGAGTACACGTATTCGTCGAGATCAAACGTGGTGAGCACCAGGATTCTCGGTGCGTTTTCGTGTGCGGTGATCCGGCGGGTGGCCTCGATACCGTCCATGTCCGGCATGCGCACGTCCATCAGCACCACGTCGGGATTCTCTGCCCGGACCAGGTCCACAGCCTCCGCCCCGGTACCGGCTTCACCGACGACGACGAGGTCCGGCTCGGTCTCGATGAGCACCCGCAGGCTGCCCCGCAGCAGCGCTTGATCGTCGGCGATCAGTACCCGGATCTGTGCGTCGGTCACGCGGACCCCGGGGCCTGGTAGGGCAAGCAGGCGTGCACTGCGAACCCGCCGCTGGCTTGCGGACCCGCCATCAGGGTTCCGTGATGTAGGGCGGCTCGCTCGCGCATGCCGATCAAACCATGCCCGGGCTCGCCGGCTGGCCGACGCGGTAGGCCGTCGTTGATCACCGCCAGGTGCAGTTCGCCAGGTTCGGCGGTGATCTGGACGGTGCATCGGGCTGGTGCTGCTGCATGTTTGATGACGTTGGTCAACGCCTCCTGCACGATCCGGTACGCAGCGAGCTGGACCGCCGCCGGCAGAGCCGGGATGATCCCGCGGTCGAGCTCCACCTGCACGTCGGCGAGTCGGGCGTTCTCAACCAGTTCCGGTAGCTCGTCGAGACCCGGGCTGGGCGCCAGGTGGGCGTCTCCGGCCGACCGCAACGAGCCGAGCACGCGCTGGACATCGGTGAGCGCGGCTCGGCTGACGGACTCGATGACGCCGAGCGCTTCCCGACTCTCCTCCGGACGCGTGTCGTAGACGTGATTGGCCACGGCGGCCTTCATCACGATCACGCTCATGCTGTGCGCCACCACGTCATGCATTTCCCTGGCTATCCGCAACCGCTCCTCGGAGACGGCTTTCTGCTCGCGGTGTTCGGCGATCTGGCCGGCGTACTCGCGGCGCGCGCGGACGCTGCAGCCGAACGTCCAGCCTGCGCCGATGGCGAACCACGAGGAACTCAGCGAGGAAAGCAGATCGGTACTGATCGACTTTGTGTTCGGTGCGACGAGGAGGAAGTGGGGATCCAGCACGGTCGCCGCGAGCACTGCTGCCAGCGTGACACCCAGCATCGCCGCGCCGAGCGCGACGGCCGAGCGCCGCGGTCCCAGGGACAGCGCGACCGAATAGAGCGCAACCGAGACGGCCAGCACGGTTGCCGCAACCGACATGCCCAGCAACACGGCGACGATCGTCGCGGCGAGAACGACGCCGAATACCGGGACGGGCCAGCGCCTGCGGACCGCAAGCGGAACGCTGACCGCAAGTGCCAGCAGCCACACCACCAGGACCGTCCCGCTGGATGGGCCGAGCGCGGTGTAGAGGGTCGCGTTGACGGTCACGAACGTGATCCACGCCGCCAGCAGCAGGTCGATCACGACGAGGTGCCACGGGCGCTGTCGATACCGAAGCGGCAACACGCCGGAATCAACCCCAGCGGGTTCGCTCACATGGGCCACCGTAGCCGCATTCTCCGAAACAGCGGATCGGATCACGGTCCGATCCCCAATCCCGGACCTTACTCCGATGTGCCCGCGACCCGCAGGCGTCAGCATTGCCTGCATGATCGAGGTTCGGGAACTCACCAAGGATTACGGCGATGAGCGTGCGGTGAACCGGCTGTCGTTCACCGCACGCCCTGGCGTGGTGACCGGTGTCCTCGGCCCGAACGGCGCAGGAAAGTCGACCACGATGCGCATCATCCTCGGCCTGGACGCCCCAACATCCGGCACAGCGCTGGTGAACGGGCAGTGCTGTGCCACCATCGACCGGCCGATGCATACCGTGGGTGCCCTGCTCGATGCGGGGACAATGCACGGCGGGCGTAGCGCGGCGGAGCACCTGCGGTGTATGGCGCGCAGTAGTGGCATCGGTGAGCTCCGGGTGGCCGAGGTACTCGACGAGGTGGGCCTTTCGGCGGTGACCGAAAAGCGGATCGACGATCTCTCCGCTGGCATGCGGCAGCGGCTCGGGGTCGCCGGCGCGCTGCTCGGCGACCCCGGTGTCTTGCTATTCGACGAGCCGATGACCGGTCTGGACCAGGAGGGCGTCCGGTGGATCCGCGGTCTGATGCGGTCGCTGGTCGCTCAGGGTCGGACGGTCCTGGTATCCAGCAAGCACATGAGTGAGATGGCCATGACAGCCGACAAGATGCTCGTCCTCCGGCGCGGCGAATTGATCACGGAGACCTCAACCCGCGAGCTGAACGAGCGTCTTGCCCGAGACGTGTTCGTGCGCTCACCCCGCATCGGCGGGCTGACCAAGGTGCTGACCGGCATGGGCGCGACGGTGCGCGCCGAACCGGGCGGGGGGCTGCTGGTCACCGGCATGGACGCATGGAGAATCGCGTCGGCCGCCGCGGCGCATTACATCCCGATCCAGGAGTTGACCCCGCGCTACGGATCGCTCGAGGACATCTGGACGTGATCAACGCCAGCAATCGAAACGCATGCGGCTTGTCATCCCAGCCTGTCCTCGGCGCGGTCCAGGCGACGCATCAGCATACTAGCTATCGCCAGGCACTCTAACGTCTCGTCCAATGCAGCAAAAGCGCCTCTACCGCTACCGTGCGGATCTCGCAGCCCAAGCATGACACCTTCGAACAACAGCCGGAAACCCTCGCGCTCGTCCTCGGCCGCCTGGCCCGTTGTCGTGGTGATGTCAAGTTGCGGCACCCGAGAGCCGAACACCGATTCCATCAGGGTCCGTCCGGAGTCGTCGCTTCCCGTAAGCGATCGGACCCGTTCTTCGACCAACTGCAGCGCCTCGTAGACCGCCTCGGACATCCGTCCATCCGCTACCAGCGCCAGGGCGACGGAAATCGTCGGATGCAGGGCCGGCGCTGTGAACTCCGGGACCGCCTTCCACCTACTCGGCATGCAGGTAATTTCAATGTGATCGTCGATAGCATTTGCACCTGGCATGTACGGATGGACAACGTCGATCACGCCCACCGTTTGTAACTCATCGCTTCGAAGGCGATACTCTAAGTAGTCGCCTACTTGCACGTCGGTCCCGATGGGCAGGAGGACCGTGTTGCGTTCTACCCGAGCCGGGGAGCCTAGGCGGCTTTCCGTCCCTTCCTGCAGCCGTCGAATCACCGTGACGAAGGTGGTGAAAAAGATCATCTCACACCGAAGTCCCGGCTCGTCGCAAGCAATATCCGGCGCAACTGGGGGCGTCCTTCCAGACCAGTCTCCGATGATCCATCACAAGTAGACCCACCTTCGTTACCTGACGTGGCTGAGTCGAACCTCCGCACGGCCACACCTTCTACGTTACTTAACACCACCTTCAGTCACGCGACGAGACGTAGGGTCGTCCAGCCATGCCCAAGACCGCCTGGTTCTCAGGCTGCTCGATGACCTACGGCCGCGCTGATGCCGACCCGGCTCAGTGCGGCCCCGCAGCGGTGGTGCCGGTGCCCGCACGGAACCGTCGCTGCCTACTCACTGACCGACGACGTCGCCTTCCCGCAGCTGCCCAAGTCTCCGAGCAGGGTGGCGGTGCCACCAACGTGCCAATCCAGAGCACCAGCTCGCGGCTCAGGCCAATCGGGCGGGCGCAAGCGTTGCCGGGTTGAGTGGAATGTCTGGTGGCGGTGAGCCGCCGATGACGATGGCCGCGCCCAGGGCCGCCAATGCTGGGGCCGACTCGATACCAGAGCCGCCCTGGCCGGCGAAGAAATGAAAGCCTGGATGCTGCGGCCAGGCACCGACCACCGGAGCCCGATCGGCGACGAACGAGCGCAGGCCTGCCCAACTGGACTGCACCGAGCGTAGCCCGAGCCCGGTGACCGCCTCGACGCGCTCCAGCGCAAGCGCTACATCGAGCGGATCGGGCCGGACGTCCCCCGGCTCGGCGGGTATCTCGTCGCCGGGCGAGAGCAGTAGGTTGTTCCCCTCGGCTTTGAAGTAACAGCTTTCCCGCGCCTCGATCACCATCGGCAGCGCGCCTCCGCTCGGCGTGTGTAGCCGGGTCGGATCTGGCACCCGTGCGACGACGATCGTGCGGCGTAGCGGGCGCAGACCCAGCGCAGGCACCCCGGCCAGCCTGGCGATGAGGTCGGCCCAGGCCCCCGCCGCGTCCACGACATCGGCGGTGTGGAGCACCTCGTCTGAGCCGCAGTGCACCTGCCAGCCCCCGGATACGGGGGCCAGTCCGGTGACTGGCGTCGCCACCCGCACGCAGCCGCCGCGCTGGCGCAGCCCACTCGCCTGCGCTGGAAGGCACCGAAAATCGCCGCCGCCGTCGACCGGCGATCGGTCGTCAACCACGCCCAGGCCAAGAGGCTATTGGCAGCCGTTGCTGACCAAAGCGATCGAGGCCGCGAGCTGGCCGCGTTCTTCGGGTGCATGTACTACGCAGCCATGCGACCGGCCGAGGTCAGCGAGTTGCGCGAGGCAGACCTAGTGCTGCCTGCCCAGCAGGGCGGATGGGGCGAGCTGCGGCTCACCCTGTCCAACCCGGGCACTGCGCTCTCGTGGACCGACGAGGGGGCGCGAACGCCTCGCCAGCTCAAGCACCGTGCGACCCGTGAGGTGCGAATCGTGCCCTGCGTGCCCCAGCTCGCGACGTTGCTCGCTGGCCATCTAGCCGAGTTTGGTACAGCCCCGGACGGCCGGCTGTTCAGAGCCGCCCACGGCGGCCCTGTGCGCGACGCGGAGTACGGCCGACTCTGGCGAGACGCCCGGTTGGCGGCACTGACCAAGCGCGAGGCCAAATCTCCGCTAGCCGCTCGTCCGTACGACTTGCGTCACGCGGCGGTATCCACCTGGCTCAACGCCGGCACTGATCCGACGTTGGTCGCCGAGTGGGCCGGGCACAGCGTCCACGTCCTGCTCACGGTCTACGCCAAATGCGTGGTCGGCCGGGACGACGTGGCCCGCCGACGCATCGGCGAGATGCTCGATAGCGACATGTGAAGGGGCGGTCGAGGACCCAAGAAGACAGCAGGCCCTCGACCGCCCAAGGTCACCGGCGCGGCAGCGCTAGCAAGTTGTCCGTCCAGACGCCGTCGGCGATCGTCCGGAGATACTTAGCGCCCACCGCTGGGACGACGACCCGAACGTCAACCCGGTGACCGAGATGGTCCTCGACGTACGCCTTGCCGTTCTCGTTCTCGATCCAAGCGACGATCTCGGCACGCGAGTTGTCGCCCGTCTCTCCAGTGGATGGAGTCGTCCACCACAGGTGGACAATGTGCTCGTGCGTGTTGCCACCGGACAAGCGGATGGCGGTGATTCGGATAGACACGGTGATGAACTCCTCACTGTTGCGTGTCTTGGCAGCTGCGAGTGAGGGCCCTACGCTTAGGAGCGTCACCACCGGGTCGCGCAAGTGGCCCTCAGCCGGGGCCGAGCCATGTGCTCGCCCCGGCTAACTTCCTGTACCTGGTCGGCGTCCCTCCTTTCCTCCCGAAGCTCAGTGCATCGAACGCGCCGACCCACCCGGCGCCGGCCGTCGTAATCCCACTCCGAGGTCTCAAGGATCCCTTGAGTGCCTACCGCGCGAATTGCACGCAGGTTGGTGGGCGCGTCGACGAACACTCGTTTGCGCTGCTAGGCGTGGCCTCCCCCGATGACCAGGGAATCCTTCTAGGATCGTTCTGTGGATAACGCGCGGATTACGCGCACCCGGCGGCGAGCGTGACGACGGACCGGGTTGCGACCGGAGTGCGCACGCCCAAGAGAGCGGCAGACGAGGAGTTCCAAAAGCTACCCGCCTTCTGCGCAGATCCGGCCTGCCGGAAGGAGTACCGGCGCGTCATCGGCCCTGGCCGGCCACAGAGGATTATTCAGCCGGCCGTGTAGAAGTGCAGGCCGATTACAGCTGAGATGGTTGTTGCGAATGTTGCAAGGGGGCGACGGTAGTCGGAGGGTTATTCAGCCGGCCG
>QHBY01000561.1:1092-5224 GCA_003244245.1 Pseudonocardiales bacterium | reverse complement strand
CACCCCCGGCACCCGATGCAACAGGGCGTCAGTCTGGGCCCTGCCGAGTCTGGCGGTGACCCGACGGGTGGAACCAGCCGTGTGGACGCCGGGATGGTCCACTGGCAGGTCGGCCCGCGCGCCGCGGGACACCTGCTTCCAGTACTCCAGCTCTCCGTCCAGAGCCCCCGACTGGACATGTTCGGTCAGCCGGTGCGCCCAGGTGGTCGCCGCGGTGCCGGGTGACTCCAGTGCCACCTCCGCGCCGGCGGTGGCCTGCCGGTATGCCGTGTCGAGGTCGTCAAGCAGGATGCGCCAAGAGACGCTGTCGACGGCGAGGTGGTGAACCGTGAGGAACAGTGCAGGCCGCTGCCCGGGACCGCGCCCGAACAGCACCGTCCTGATCATCCGACCGGTACCCAGGTCGAGGTCGGATCGCGCCGCGGCTGCCGCCGCCTCCATTGCCGCCTGCTGCTGTGGCTCCGCCAGCCCGGACAGGTCGTCGCGCTCGAGCACGCCGCTCGCATCGGCGGGTCCGGCCTGCTGGAACCACTGGCCATCGACCTGCTCGAACCGCAGTCGCAGCGCGTCGTGGCGGGTCACGACCGCCTCGATGGCGGTCTGCAGCGTGTCGGAGTCGACGTCCTCGGCCAGCTCCACCAGCATGGACATGGTGAAGTGCCGCAGTGCCCCGTACGTGCTGAAGAACCAACGCTGGATGGGGGTCAGCGGGGCGGGACCGTCGACGGGTGAGAGCTGCTCGCAGGGGGTGTCCAGGGTGCCGACCAGCGGAGCCAGGGCGGCGATGGTCTGGTGCACGAAGATGTCCTTGGAGCGCAGCCGCAACCCTGCCTGGCGGGCGCGGGAGACCACCTGGATGCTCAGGATGGAGTCCCCGCCCAGTTCGAAGAAGTTGTCGTTGACCCCGGCCCGCTCCACTCCCAGCACCTCGGCCCAGATCCGGGCCAGCGTCTGCTCCGACGGGCTACGCGGAGCCTGGTAGCCGAGGTCTGTGGGCTGCCAGTCAGGGGCGGGAAGACTGCGCCGATCCAGTTTCCCGTTGGCGTCCAACGGCAGCGCGGTTACGATCACGAACACTGAGGGCACCATGTAGTCGGGCAGTGTCCGGTTAAGGAATTCCCGCAAGGTCGCGGCACTGAGCCTTTCACCATTGGGCGCGGCCGATCCCCGCGGCACAAGATAGGCCACTAGGCGTTTGCGCCCGCCGTCATCGGCGCGCGCCACTGCCACCGCCTCGGCTACCTGCTCATGGCACGCTATGGCGGCCTCCACCTCGCCCAGCTCGATCCGGAACCCGCGGATCTTGACCTGCTCATCGGTGCGCCCGACGAACTCCAAGTGCCCCTTAGCGGTCCAGCGCACCACGTCCCCGCTGCGATACATCCGGTTACCAGGAGGACCGAACGGATTGGCCACGAACCGATCCGCGGTCAGTCCCGGCTGATCCCAGTAACCCCGCGCCAAGCCGGCACCAGCGATGTGCAACTCACCGGTCACGCCGACCGGCACCGGCCGCAGCTCACCGTCGAGGACATACACCCGCATGTTGTCCAGCGGACGCCCGATCGGCACCGCCTCCGGCACCGGCTCGTCGCCCCGCATCCGATGCGAGCTGGCGAACGTCGTGGTCTCGGTCGGCCCGTAGCCGTCTACCACCGCCACATCCGGGCAGGCGGCCAGCACCCGACGCACCGCAGCCGCCGGTACCACGTCGCCACCGGTCCATACCTCACGGACACCAGCGAGGCAGTCTGGGCCCTCCTGCGCGATCAGCCGGAACAACCCAGCGGTCAGCCACAGCCCGGTCACCCCGTTTTCGGAGACCATCCGCCGCAAGACGCCGACGTCCACCTCGATCGGCGGCGCCACCACCACCTGACCACCATTGAGCAACGGCACCCACAACTCGTATGTCGACGCATCGAAAGCCAATGGCGAATGCACCAACACCCGCTCATGAGCCCCACCAGCAAAACGGCGGTCAGCAGCCAACGCCACCACATTTCGGTGGCAGACCGCCACACCTTTGGGCACCCCAGTCGAACCGGAGGTGTACTCCAGGTACACGAGATTGTTCGGACTCAGCGCCACCGTTGGTGCCTCGGCGCATTCGGTCCCCAGTGACTCGTCGGCATCCGCTACCACCAGCGGCCCCTTATGCACCGATCGGGCCATGGCCTCCCATGCCCGATCGGTCACCATCGCCCCCGCACCGGCCTGGGCCAGCACCAGTCGCAACCGTTCCGCCGGCGCCCGCACATCCAGTGGCACGTACATCCCGCCGGCTTTGGCCACCGCCAGTACGGTCACCACTAACTCCGCCGAGCGCTCCACCAGCACGGCGACCCGGTCCTCTACCCCCACACCCAACCGAATCAACCGGTGCGCCAGCCGGTTTGCCCGCACCTCTAAGTCCGCATACGACAACTCGACAGCATCCGACACCAGCGCCACAGCATTCGGCATCGACGCCACCCGCTGCCCGAACAAGTCCGGAACGGTCCCACCCGGTACCGGGACATCCGTGTCATTCCACTCGACCAGCAACCGATGCCGCTCCTGCTCCGGCAGCATCGGCAACCGCCCCACCTGCTGGCCCGGATCGGCCGCCACCCCGGCCAGCAGCACGGACAGTTGCTCGACCATCCGCCCGATGGTCATCCCGTCGAACAGATCGGTGTTGTAGGTCAGCGTCCCGCGCAGCTCACCAGGGCCTGACTCTCCGGCCACCACCTGGAACTCGCACGTGATGTCGAAGATGGCGGTGTGGCCGGAGATGTCCACGATCTCGACGCGCAGATCGGAGAACGTCCGCGGCACCCGCTGCTCGTCCTGCATCAGCACCATGACGTCGAACAGGGGGTTGCGGCTGGCGTCCCGCTCCACCTGCACCGCGTCGACCAGCCGCTCGAAGGGCATCTCCTGGTGAGCGAGGGCGTCGAGCACGGTTTGGCTGACGGTGCCGAGGAACTCGGTGAAGGTCTGCGTCCGGTCGACAGGGGCGCGCAGCACCAAGGTGTTGACAAAGAATCCGACCAGCCGCTCCAGCTCCGCACGGTTGCGGCCGGAGACGACCGTGCCGACAGCGATGTCGTTCTGACCGGACCAGCGGGCGAACAGCACCTGGCAGGCGGCCATTAGCACGGTGAACAGGGTCGTCTCCTGAGCGCGGGCGAGCTCGCCCAGCCGAGCGGCGACCTCGCTCGGCACCACGAAGTTGCGCATCGCACCCGCGGTGGTGCGAACCTGCGGCCGCGGCCGATCGGTCGGCAACTCCAGGGGAGAGATCCCCGACAGCTGTCGTGTCCAGTAATCGAGCTCGCCGTCGAGCGCAGGCCCGGACAGCCGGTTGCGCTGCCAGCTGGCGAAGTCGGCGTAGTGCACGGGCAGGGCGGGCAGGTCCGCCTCCCGTTCCTGCCTGGCGGCGGCGTACAGCACGCCCAATTCCTCGACCAGAACACCCATCGAGGCACCGTCGGTGACGATGTGGTGCGCGCCGAGCAGCAGCACATGCTCGTCGTCGGAGAGGCGGATCAGCAGCGCGCGGAACAGCGGTCCTCGCCGCAGATCGAAGGGGCGACCGTGCTCCGCGGCCAGCACCGCGTCCAGCGCAGCGTCCATCGGGGCGGTCGCGTCGGGCAGCTCGACCACAGGCACCACGAGCTCGACCGCCGAGTGCACGACCTGCGTTGCCTTGCCATCCACCTCGTCGAAGGTGGTCCGCAACGACTCGTGCCGGACCACCAGTTCCTGCACCGCCGCGGTCAGCGCCGGCACCTGCATAGGACAGCGCAGGCGCAGTGCGATTGCGCTGTTGTACTCGGATCCTCCGGTTTGGGATCCTCCAGTTTGGGATCCGCCCTGGAACTCGTTCAAGAACCACAGCCGCTGCTGCGAGAATGACAGCGGTAACGGCTCGGTCCGATCGGCCGGCGGAATCTTGTCGGATCGTTGCGCCTGGCCGGCCAGACGACGACGCAGAACCTCCTGCAAATGAGCGGGTAGCGCGACAATCCGGCTCTCTTGCGATGACGGCATTAGTTTCTCTCTTTTACAATCGGTCGTCGTTGCCGTTGCCGTCACCGAAGGCAACACGTTCGAGTTCACACAGGATTGCGTCTTCAACCATCTC
>QHBY01000561.1:0-983 GCA_003244245.1 Pseudonocardiales bacterium | reverse complement strand
GGGCCTGCCTCCCATTCCGGGGCAGGCAGTGCTGTGCGGTCCAGTTTACCCGTGCGGCCGAGCGGCAACGCGTCGAGGAAAACGAACGCTGCGGGCACCATGTGGTCCGGGAGCGCCTGATTCAAGAAAGATCGCAGCGCCGACGAGCGGGGAACCTGGGGACCAGCCGGCACGACATAAGCCACCAGCCGCTGCAGCCCCGACCCATTCTCTTCGGTCGGTACAGCTTTGCCCAGCACCACGGCCGCGCTCACATCCGGATGTCTCGCGAGCACGGCTTCGATCTCACCCAGCTCTATTCGGAAACCACTAATCTTCACCTGGTGATCGACCCGACCAAGGTAATCCAACTCACCCGCGGCGTTCCACCGCACCACGTCCCCGGTCCGGTACATCCGCGAACCGGCAGCGCCGAACGGATTAGGCAAGAACCGCGCCGCGGTCAGCCCCGGGCGCTGCAGATAACCACGGGCAAGACCACGACCGGCGAGATACATCTCCCCGGGCACTCCCACCGGCACCGGCCGCAGTAAGCCATCCAGCACATAGACCTGGGTATTAGCGACCGGTCGTCCGATCGGCGGCGCTGCGTCGCTCTCAAATCCATCGTCGCTATGGAATCCACCCGAATTTCTGTACCACGCCGTGGCATACACCGTCGCCTCGGTCGGACCATAGATATTGGCGATCCGGGTGCACGACGTCGCGGCGCTGATCTGCCGCACCGCGCGCGCCGACAACGCCTCACCAGCCAGCACGACAGTATCCGCGGTCACCGCAGCACTGCTTTGGGACAGCACCTGAGAAAAAACCGAAGGAACCCCACTGATCAGGCTCGCCACGCGCTTGCTCGGCCGAGCTTCGGCGAGGGCGAGCGCGTCTTCCACGACATCGATGCTGCCGCCGATCACCAATGGGGAGAATATCTCGAATACCGACACATCGAAGTTCAACGACGTCGACGCCACCACGCGCGACAACCC
>QHBY01000560.1:2094-2353 GCA_003244245.1 Pseudonocardiales bacterium | reverse complement strand
CCTTGAAGACGGTCCCCTCGACCTCGATGTGGTTGCCGTTCTTGAGCTGGTTGGTGGACAGTGTTGCCACGAGGCGTGCAAGGGTAGCGGCGCAGCCGTTCGCGTCCGAAGACCGATCAGCGAAGAAGCTGCTCCGGAGCGACCAGCCAGTCCAACTCGGCGAGCCGCTGCCGGAGAGTCGAGTCGGCGGTGACGAGCTGGACGCGTCGGCGTTCGGCCAGCGCAACGTAGACGAGGTCGTAGATCGGATGGTTGTCGT
>QHBY01000560.1:0-2059 GCA_003244245.1 Pseudonocardiales bacterium | reverse complement strand
AGGTCTCGCGGCTCGTCGACCAGACGCACGGGCAGCTGGCGCAACAGCCTGCACGCGGAGTCGGCGGCCGCGCCGCTCCAGCGTCCGTGACGAACGCCGGTGAGCAGTGCGTTTGAGACCTCCTCCATCAGGAGCCGGGGGGCGAGCAGCTCCGCGTCCTCCACGGCCAGCCGCTCCAGTGCGGCCAGCGCCGGGAGCTCGGGGCCGGCGTCCGGAGCTACCCAGTCCACCACCACGCTCGCGTCAACGACCACGCTCGCGTCAACGACCGGCACGGGCCTCGGCCGGCCGCGAACGCTGAGCTCGATCCTCGATCACGACCTCGGAGGCGCTCGAGCCGGAGACTCCCGCTCCCGCTCCCGCTGTCTCGCGCAGCGCACGTGCACGATCCGCCCACGCAGCTAGGTGCGTCAGGGCCCGGCCCTTGCTGGCCGCCATCGCCTCGACGTCTGCACGCGCCATGAACAGGCGGTTGCCCTCCCGGTGGGCGGCCAGCCGCCCCGACCACACCCACCGTCGNNCGTTTCAGGATGACGCCGCACGAGCTCTGCGGCGGATCGCACATCGATCAGGTCTCCGCGCCACTTACTTGCCCCAGCCACTGGCCCGACTCTACTACAACATCCGCGATGTGCGTAGTAGATCCTCGGCGGCACCTGGTGCCTAACGCCTGTGACCGCCGTCTGCCGCCAGCAGACCGTGCTCGGGCATGCGCCTCCTCTGGCGCATGGCACGCCAAATGCGGCGCATTTGCTATTCAAATGGCCCGATGCTGGCCAGGAAGCGGCGCAGGAGCGGGCTGGTGAATCTCCAGTCGCCGCGACCGTGGCTCTCGATGATTGCGGCATCGCGGAGCCCCTCCAACGCACGGCGTACTGCTCCGCGCGGAAGCTGGGAGTAGACCGGTTGCCTGCGGGCAAGCCGCTCGGCGACGACAAGGCCGAGCTTGTGCAGTCTGCGGATTCGCTCGACGGCCTGCTCGTGTGCGACGCGGTCCGCTTGGAGGGCTCCGAGCTNNGTCGTCAGGTGGCTCTTCTGCGCGATCATCATCGTGGTGCGGGGGTGCAGTTCGCCGTACTCGATCATGCGTGAAAGCGCTGCCGGGTCGACCAGGCAATCGTCGGCTGCAAAGCGCTTGGTGAGACCTGTCGCCCAGGCGTCTTCCTGGATGGCCCGCAGGTCGTGGAAGCCGCCGAACTGGTGCATTGCCCGGTGCGATGCCGTGAAGAGGTGGCGCATGAGGTGCTCAACGCTGCCGGCGAACAGATGGCTCACCCCGGTCTGTCGCTGGAAGATCGCCCTCATCCGCTTCGTGAGCCGGTCGGGATCCCCGTAGGGATGTTGAGGACTGGCGATCTCCTGGAATTCGTCCCAGAAAACGACGACATCCTTGTGGTCCGCGCCGGCGATCCGACCGGGGAGATCGAGCGCGTAGTCGAGGTAGCGCTCGGGGTCACGCGCCGCAAGCCCGGGCGCAAAGGCAATCTCGAGCTCCTCCCCGAGCTGGGCCTTCGACTTTACGACGGCGGAGGTGTGCAGCACATCCGCTACGAAGCGTCCAGCGCGCCGCGTCTGGTGAACGGCTCGTCGCAGCGCAGACCGGTTCGAGATGGTCGCTGCGACCAGCGCTTCGGCCAGCTCGCCCGCTGTCGCGATACGAAAGAGATCGACCGCCACCGTGTAGAACCCACGTTTGGCCAGCCGGCCCAATGCCGCATCGCACACGCTGGTCTTGCCAGTGCGGCGAGGCCCGGCAACGACCACGCTCGATCCACCGGCCAGCGTCGCCGTGATCTCGCGGACGTCGGCCTCCCGGCCGATCATCTGGCTAGCCGGGATCGGCTGATCGGTGGGAAACAGGTCGCTGCTGCGATGGCGTGGCACTTCTCACAGCATACCGCCAAATTGGGCGCATGATGCGTCACATCTGGCGCACTATGGGATGCGAAGCGCAGGGTCGCGTGGGCCGGTGAGCCCTGTAGGCGGCCGCGGCAGGAAGGCCCTACCTGGGCCGGAGGGCCCGCCAGCCGATTGCCCGTAGGTGGCAGCGGTCGATGAC
>QHBY01000559.1:611-3754 GCA_003244245.1 Pseudonocardiales bacterium | reverse complement strand
GGGGCTCGTGAATAACCCTCCGTGTACCGGATGTCGCTCGTTTCGTTTCCGGTGTTCTTCCAGTGCAAGCGGTACAAGGGCAGCGTCGGCTCAGCGGCCGTGCGTGACTTCCGCGGTGCGATGGCCGGGCGCGGAGACAAGGGACTGCTCATCACCACCGGCACTTTCACCAGCGAGGCTAAGGCAGAGGCCACACGGGACGGCCCTCCGCCGATAGACCTCATCGATGGCAACAGGCTCTGTGACCTGTTGAAGGAGTACGATCTCGGCGTCAAGACGACAGTCCGCCAGGTCGAAGACGTCACGGTGGACACTGAGTTCTTCACCGACATCTGACCGGGCATTGTTTGGTTGAAACATCCCGTGTTTGTGCACGCTTCCACAGTTCGGAGGGAGAGCGCGATGCCGAGCACGTTCGACAAAGGAACCAGAGCGAAGACAATTCGCTTGGTGCAGGAGCACGTGGGCGGATTCTGGTCGATTGGGCGCTGCCTGTGCACACGACCTCATCAGGTCTTTCGCAGCTCGCGAAGCGAAGCGGGGTGTGGAGTAGCTCGGGGTGGAAGAGTCGCGGTGAGCCTCCGCGGGGGGTAGCAGGGCGGGCTAGCCGCGGCCGGCTTGGTGGGCCGCGAGTTCGAGTCGGTTGTGGTAGTCCGTCCACCACGCCTGATCGCCTGGTGCCATGTTGTCGTTGCCGTGGCGCAGCCCGACGGTTCCGTCGATGAACTCCCGGACTATATCGGCGTGCCCAGCGTGGCGATGGGTCTCGGCGATCACGTGCACCAGGATCTGGTGCAGCGTCGCCTTCCTCCGATCGCTTGGCCACCACCGCACGTGGCCGATCGCCTCCAGCGCCAGTGTGTCGATGGTCGCGTCGGAGTGCGTCCACGCAGATGTAGGAATTCCCCTGCCCTACATCATCCAATGTACGGTAGCTGCGTGACTTGGCGTACCCGGAAGGTGACGCCTGGAGGTGACGACCACTCCCTGGCCGTCTGGCATTCTGTGGATGCCGACGGGATCAGCCTTCGGGGAACCGCAAACGCGGAGCGCGGGGGCGACATCCACCGACTTCCTGGGACAAGAAGCCCCGGGGAAAGAAGGAGAAAAGATGAGGATTCAAAGATACGGAGATCCTCCGTATGGGTCTCTGTGGCGGCAACCGTGGCTACAGATAGCGCTACGACCATTGGTGGCTATGCCGTCAGTGCCACTAGTACACCGATACGGCCAACGCTGCGCCTGGGACATCACCGGATCGAAAGGACCGCAGGAAGGAGGCGTCACTAGTACACCGATACGGCTAACTACACCGACACTGCCAACGCTGCCACTGCGACGGCCACTGACAGGGCACCGCAGCCAGGTAGCCTGCGAGCGTGTGGGCGGTGGTCTCCACTCCCATTAGTCGGGCGGAGACCACCGCCGTCACCTTTGTGAACTGGGCCCCAATTTATCTGAATTCCTAAAAACTTGAGTTTTTAAGTCTCACCTAACTTAACGTGGCCCTCTCCGTGGCAAATTGCCAGGAAATAGAGGCCGCGTTCTCCCGCGGCTGTGATCGTTGTCGACGTGGACAGCAGGGAGGATAAGCGGTCGGCAACGCGCAGTGACGTTAGTGCCACGCCAGTGGTGGGTTCCCAGGTCCGCACTTGCCCGTCGTTGCCAGTGGACGCCAGCCAGGATCCGTCCGGAGCCACCACCAACGCCTGCACCCAGCTGTCGTGGCCATTGAGAATATGGCGGGTGACACCGGTAATCGGATTCCAAATCCGCACCTTCCCCCCGCCGTCACCCGAGGCCAGCCACGACCCATTCGGAGCCACCGCCAACGCCCACACCCAGCCGCTGTGACCGGTAAGGGTATGCCGGGTGGTACCTGTGGTCGGATCCCAAATCCGCACCTCCCCCCCGGTGAGAGGGTCGCCGCTAGCGGACGCGAGCCACGATCCGTCCGGAGCCGCAACCAGCGCCCGCACCCCGCGGGTGTGACCAGTGAAGGTGTGGCGGGTGGTACCTGTGGTGGGATCCCAGATTCGCACCTCCCCACCATCGCCGGCCGAGGCCAGCCACGACCCGTCCGGAGCCACCGCCAACGCCCACACCGAGCCCCGGTGGCCAGTGAGGGTATGCCGGGTGGTACCTGCAGTCGGATCCCAGATCCGCACCTCCCCACCATCGCCGGCCGAGGCTACCCACGATCCATCCGGAGCCACCGCCAACGCCCTTACCCAGCTGTTGTGGCCGGTGAAGGTGTGGCGGGTGGTGCCGTGGACCGGATCCCAGACCCGCACCTCCCCGCTGGTATCAGCGGAGGCCAGCCATGATCCGTCCGGAGGCACCGCCAACGCCCGCACCGAGCCCCGGTGGCCGGTGAGGGCGTGCCGGGTGGTGCCGCTGTGTGGATCCCAGATCCGCACCTCCCCGCTGGTATCGGCGGAGGCCACCCACGACCCGTCCGGAGCCACCGCCAACGCCCGCACCCGGCGGGTGTAGCCGGTGGGAGGGTGGCGGGTGAAGCAACTGTATGGGTCCCAGATCCGCACCTCCCCGCTGGTATCAGCGGAGGCCAACCATGATCCGTCCGGAGGCACCGCCAACGCCCGCACCGAGTCCCGGTGGCCGGTGAGGGTGTGGCCGGTGGTGCCGCTGTGTGGATCCCAGACCCGCACCTCCCCGCCAGTATCGGCGGAGGCCAGCCACGACCCGTTGACGGCGACCGCTAACGTCCGTACTCCTTGGGTGTGGCCGGTGAGTGTATAGCGGCTGGTAACAGTAGCCGGATCCCAAATCCGTACCTTCCGATCGTCGCCGGCCGAAGCCAACCACGACCCATCCGCGGCCACCGCCAACACCCGCACTCCTTGGGTGTGGCCGGTGAGTGTATAGCGGCTGGTACCAGTAGCCGGATCCCAAATCCGTACCTTCCGATCGTCACCGGCCGAAGCCAACCACGACCCATCCGCGGCGACCATCAACGCCAATATCCGACGGGTATGTCCGGTAAAGGTATGGCGGGCGGTGCCAGCGACCGGATCCCAGATCCGCACTGTCCGATCGTCACCAGCCGAGGCCAACCAGGATCCGTCCGGAGCCGCCGCCAGTGCGGATATCCGCCGGGTGTGGCCGGTGAGGGTATGGCG
>QHBY01000559.1:0-538 GCA_003244245.1 Pseudonocardiales bacterium | reverse complement strand
GCCGAGGCCAACCACGATCCATCCGGGGCTACTGCCAACGCCCGCACCCCACGAGTGTGGCCGGTGAGGGTGTGGCGAGTAGCGCCAGCCAGCGGATCCCAAATGCGCACTTCCCCGCTCTCCCCGGCCGAGGCCAACCACGACCCGTCCTGTGCGGCCACCACTGCCCGCACCCCGCAGGTATGGCCGATCAGTACCCGCAACTGCGCCGGATGAGGTAGATCAGGCAGCGCAGTAATGGTGCGTAGGTGGGGCGTGGTCAGTCCGGTCACCAGCTCCTCAGCGGTCACTTTGGTCGGACCGTCGCCGGGCAGCCGGGTAGCCAACGTGGCAGCGAGTGACCCTGGGGGTTGTAGCGGTCCGAGAACGTGAGCGTTTTGCCGCACCGCGGTCCCGAGCGCCTGGCACAGCGAGTCACCTGACAAAGCTAGATCAGCTTCCAGCCCTGCTGGTCCCGCGTGCTCGAGTTTTCCGACTAGCCACCCAGGGTGCTGCAGGCATGCAAGCAGTTCCCGCTCTAGGTGGCTGGTGTCTTTCG
>QHBY01000558.1 GCA_003244245.1 Pseudonocardiales bacterium | reverse complement strand
GCCGTGACGTGACGCCGGTAGTTGTCCCACTCGGCGCGCTTGTTGCGCAGGAAGAAGTCGAACACGTGCTCCCCGAGGGTTTCAGCGACCAGCTCGGAGTTCTCCATCTCGGCGAGCGCCTCGGAGAGGTTTTGCGGCAGTGGCGCGTAGCCAGCCGCCCGACGCTCACGCTCGGACAGCGACCACACGTCGTCCTCGGCGGCGGGCGGCAGCTGGTAGCCCTGCTGCACTCCGCGCAACCCAGCGGCGAGGATCACCGCATAGGCAAGGTAGGGGTTGCACGCCGAATCCGGCGTGCGGATCTCCACCCGCCGGCTGGACGCTTTGCCCGGCGAGTACATCGGCACCCGGACCAGGGCCGACCGGTTGCGGTGTCCCCAGCACACCGCGGTGGGGGCCTCCCCGCCGATGATCAGCCGCTTGTAGGAGTTCACCCACTGGTTGGTCACAGCGGTGATCTCCCGGGCATGCGCCAGTACACCGGCGACGAACGCCCGGCCGGTGTCGGACAGCTCGTAGGGTTCGTCGTCGTCGTGGAAGGCGTTGCGGTCGCCCTCGAACAGGCTCATGTGGGTGTGCATCGCAGACCCAGGGTGCGCTGTGTAGGGCTTGGGCATGAACGAGGCGCGCACGCCCTGGGTGATCGCGACCTCCTTCACCACGTACCGGAAGGTCATGATGTTGTCGGCCATGGTGAGCGCATCGGCGTAGCGCAGGTCGATCTCCTGCTGTCCAGGTGCGCCCTCGTGATGGCTGAACTCCACCGAGATACCCACCTGCTCCAGCGCCTCGATGGTGTGCCGGCGAAAGTGCGGAGCGACATCGTGGCTGGCCTGATCAAAATACCCACCAGAGTCGGCGGGTATGGGCTCGGAACCGTCGGCAGGCAGGTCCCGCAGCAGGTAGAACTCGATCTCAGGGTGCACGTAGCAGGTGAACCCGGCCTCAGCCGCCCGCGAAAGGGTCCGGGTCAACACGTGCCGCGGGTCAGCCCACGACGGGGAACCGTCGGGCATCGTGATGTCACAGAACATCCGAGCCGAGTAATGGTCGCCCTTGGGGTTCTCCCACGGCAGCACCTGGAAGGTGGCGGGGTCCGGCTTGGCGATCATGTCGGACTCGTACGCTCGCGCGAAACCCTGAATTGCCGATCCGTCGAAGCCGATGCCGTCGGCGAAGGCTCCCTCCAGCTCGGCCGGTGCGACAGACACCGACTTCAGGTAGCCCAGCACGTCGGTGAACCACAACCGAACGAACCGGATGTCGCGTTCTTCCAGCGTGCGCAGCACGAACTCCTGCTGGCGATCCATGTGCGAAGGGTAGTGGACCGTCGGTGACGGCGCTGTGGTCTGCCCCTACGATGACAGGATGCGATTCTTCGCCTTCATCGCCGCGCTGATCATCGCGCTGGTCACGTCGTGCAGCGCCGGTACCGGGCAGGAGGCCAACCTACCCAACGGCGCTGCGCTACTCGCTGATTCCGCCAAGGCGATGCGTGCGGTGACCACCACCCACTTCGCCGTCGAAGTCGAAGGCAACTCGCCCGGTGTGCAGCTCCGCTCCGCCGAGGGACAGCTCACCCGGGCGGGTTCGGCGAAGGGTGTCGCCAAGGTGGACGAGGGCGCGCAGCTCCTCGAACTACAGTTCGTGATCATCGGCCAGGACATCTACCTGCGGCCCCCGACCGGCCCGGTCCAGAAACTGCCGCTGTCCTTCGCCGGCACGGTGTACGACCCGTCGGTGATCCTCAACCCGGACCGGGGCATCGCGGCGGCGCTGGCCAGCGGTACGGGCCCCACCACCGAGACCCGCGAGCAGGTCGACGGTGTCGACACCTACCGGCTCCAGGTGAAGTTCCCGGCGCAACCGCTGGGCTCGCTGGTACCCCAGCTGGCTCAGGACAAGACCAGCGAGATCTGGGTCGCTACGCAGGGCTCACGGCTGATCAAGGCACAGTTCCCGACGACCTACGGTTCGACCACCGTCCATTTCGCTGACTTCGACGCCCCGGTCGACATCACTCCGCCGTCCTGATCTCGGTCCATCGACGATGATCGCGACGGCAACCACGGTCCAGCGTCGCGGGCTTGCGCTGGGCGCCGGCGCGCTGGTCACTCTCCTGGCCGCACTGGATGCCTACGTCGTGGTCAGCCTGCTGATCGACATCGTCCGGGACCTGCAGGTGCCGATCAACCATCTGGAGCGGGCTACCCCGATCGTCACCGGTTTCCTGCTGGGCTACGTCGCCGCGATGCCGCTGCTGGGGCAAGCGTCTGATCGCTTCGGCCGGCGTGCGCTGCTGCATGCTTGCCTCATCACGTTCGCGGCCGCGTCGGTGGTCACTGCCGTCGCGGCAACCCTGCCGGTACTCGTAGCGGGGCGGACTCTGCAAGGCGTCGCGGGCGGTGCGCTGCTACCGGTTTCCATGGCGCTGGCCGCTGATCTGTGGCCGGACCGTGGCCGGTCTACCGCATTGGGCGCGCTGGGTGCCGCTCAGGAGCTGGGCAGTGTGTTGGGCCCGCTGTACGGCGCCGGCCTGGCCGCGCTGCTCGGCTGGCGCGGCGTGTTCTGGGTGAATGTCCCGCTCGCCCTGGCCGCGGTGGTCGCGGTCCAACTGGCCGTTCCGGCCAAAGCTCGGTCCGACGGGGTAGGCCGTGCACGGCTGGACCTCGTCGGCGGCGGCCTGCTGGCGGTCACGCTGGGACTGTTGGTGGTCGGGCTGTACAACCCCGACCCCGACCGGGGAGCGCTGCCGTCCTGGGGATGGCCGGTGCTGGGCGCGGCGGCGGTGACTGGCGTCGCGTTCGTCCTGTGGGAACGGTGGGCAACGGTGCGGCTGCTTGACCCCGTCGGCGTGCACTGGCGGGTCTTCCTCGGCTCGCTGGGGGTCAGTCTGGCGGCTGGCGCGGCGTTGCTGGTGACTCTGGTGGACATCGAGCTTTATGCCCAAACTGTGCTGGGTCGTGACCCCGCCGGGGCGACCGCGATCCTGGTCCGGTTCCTGGTTGCGCTGCCAGTAGGAGCGCTGGTCGGGGGCTTGGCAGCCAGCCGGCTGCGCGAGACGGTAGTGACGATGGCCGGGATGTTGCTGGCCGCCGTCGGCTACCTGCTGATCGCGGGATGGCCCGCGGACATCTTGGCGGCCCGTCACGACCTCGGCCTGCTGACCCTGCCCAGGCTCGACACCGATCTGGCGCTGGCCGGCCTGGGGCTCGGCCTGGTGATCGCGCCGCTGTCCGCCGCGGCGCTGCGGGCGACCCCATCCGACCGGCACGGCGTGGCGTCCGCCGCGGTGGTGGTGGCCCGGATGACCGGGATGCTGGTGGGCGTCGCGGCGTTGTCAGCGTGGGGGTTGCACCGCTTTCGCGAGCTCACCGCCGAATTGGCCACCCCATTTCCTTTCGGCGTGAGCGCGCAGATATATCAACAGCAGCTCGCCACCTACCAGCTAGCCCTGCAAGCGGCACTGCGTATCCAGTACAAAGAGATCTTCCTGCTCACCTCGGGGATATGCCTGCTCGGTGCGATGGGCGCCTTATTGATCAAAACTAAGCGGCGCACAGCGTCGACCGCTTCGGCAGAATAAGCCGCACCAGATAGTTCGACACTGCATCGTCCACGCACTTCACGCCCTGCAGGACGACAGTGTGCTGGTTGCCCTCAAAGGTGACCAGTTTGCCGCGAAGCTGACGGGCTAGATCCACCCCGGCCTGATAAGGAGTGGCCGGGTCGCCCGTCGTGGACACCACCAACACCGGCGGCAGCCCCTCCACCTGCCGGTCCCCGGAATCGCCGGTCGGCGGTACCGGCCAGAACGCACAGGCATCCCGGGCCGCCGACGGCGGATGCCCGTCGTCGAGGAATGGCGCAGCCTGCCGGTAGAGCCGGTCGGCCACCAGCACCACCGCCGGATCCGTCACCGGAGGGTCATCGACGCAGCGGACCGCTTCGAAGGCGTCCTGGCTGGCGGAGTAGCCGTGCTCATCGCGCTGGTAATAGATATCGGCCAACCTCAACAGAGTAGAACCGGTCCCGTGGGCCAGTTCTGAGAGGCCCCGATTGAGCACCGGCCAGAGCTGGTCGGTGTACAACGCCTGGATCGTGCCGATCGTAGCGTCGGTGTAGGACAACTTGCGGTCGCCGACCGGTCGCGCCGCAGTAGTCAACGGCAGCAATAACAGCTGGAACGCCTGGTTGGCCTGATCTTTCGGTATGTTGCCCAACCAGCATTGGGATTGCGCGAGACACCAGCCGACGAATGCGTCGAACGACTGCTGGAACCCGGCACCTTGATTCACCAGACTCTGCACCAGGTTCTCGTTCGGATCCAACGCGCCGTCGAGCACCATCGCCCGTACATTGCCAGGGAACTGCTCGGCGTAGGAGGTACCGAGCCGGGTGCCGTAGGAGTACCCCAGGAAGTTGAGCTTCGCGTCGCCGAGAGCGGAGCGCAACACGTCCATGTCCCGCGCGCCGTCCCGGGTGCCGGCGTTGGCGAGCATGTCCTTGCCTACCCGCTGGGCACACAGCTGCGCGTAGTCTCGATTCTCGCTCTCAGTCTGCGCGATCCCGGCGGGGGAGGTATCCAGATCAAGGTCAAGCCGCTCGGCGTCCTCCTCCTGCGTGTTCCGGCAGACGATCTTCGGCTGGCTCGCACCGATCCCGCGGGGGTCGAACCCGACGAGGTCGAACCGGCGGCCCAGGTCGCTACCGGCTACCGCCTTGGCCCGCGACGCGACCGCCGTCATACCCGAAGCACCGGGACCGCCGGGATTGACCAGCACGGAGCCCAGCCGCTCCTGCTGGTTGTCGGCGGGACGGCGGAGCACTCCGATCCGCACGGTGCCTCCCTGCGGGTGGGCGTAGTCCAGTGGCACCTCCACCCGGCTGCAGCGCAGCGTCGAATCGGCGAAGGACTGCCGGTCGAAGTCGGTGGTGGCGAAATCCTCGCAGCCACTCCAGGTCAGTCGCTGGGCGTAAAACCGCTCGAGGCCTCCGGGCACCGACCCGGCGGGACCGGCCTGGTACTGCGAAACGTCAGCGCCCAGACGTGATCCCGCGACGTCAGCGGCCTGGCGGTTGCCGGCGTCGGCAGTGCAACCGCTGAGAGCGAGCGCGATCGCCAGGACAGCGGTCGGGCGCAACGGGCGCGACATCCGGCAGAGCCTAGTGATCCCCCGGACGGCGCTGAGCGGCGCTCCGTGACCGGAGGCGGATGATGAGAGCATGCCACAGTTGCGTCTGGCCCTGGCCCAGGTGAATCCGTGTGTAGGTGACATCGTGGGCAACGCCACGATGATCGCCGACCGCTGCCGGGAAGCCGCCGCTGCCGGTGCCCACATCGTGGTGTTCGGCGAGATGGCGCTGACCGGTTACCCGGTGGAGGATCTGGCGCTGCGGGAGGCCTTCGTCGCCGGGTCGGTGCAAGCCCTCCAGACCCTGGTGACGCGACTCGCGCAGGACGGCTGCGGGGAGCTGGCCACTGTCGTCGGATACCTCGACTCCGACGCGCGCGGTCCCCGCGACGCGGCGGCTGTCTTGCACCGCGGGCGGGTAGTAGCCCGCCAGTTCAAGCACCACCTGCCCAACTACGGCGTGTTCGACGAACGCCGCTATTTCATCCCCGGCACCACCTTGACCGTGTTCCGGCTGCACGGACTGGAGATCGGGATGGTGATCTGCGAGGACATCTGGCAGGTGGGCGGTCCTATCACCGCGCTGGCGCAGGCCGGGGTGGACCTGGTGGTCGCGCCCAACGCGTCGCCCTACGAGCGCGCGAAGGACGACACTCGGCTGGCGCTGGTGGCCCGCCGCGCCGCCGAGCTGGGCGCGCCGCTGGCCTACGCCAACCTCGTGGGCGGCCAGGACGAGCTGGTCTTCGACGGTGACTCCATGGTGGTCAGTGGGCGCGGGGAGCTGCTGTTGCGGGTACCGCAGTTCACCGAGCAACTCCTCGTCTGTGACCTGGACTTGGCTGGTGGATCGGCCAGGGCGCAGGGCCGGTACGCCGAGTTCGATGTTCACCGGATGATCCTCTCGGACGACTCGCTTGCGGCCTACTCGCCCGCGACCCCCGCGCCGATGGCCGAGCCGTTGTCTGACGAGGCCGAAGTATGGGGCGCGCTCGTGACCGGCTTGCGGGACTACGCTCGCAAGAACGGATTCGGTTCGGTGGTGCTCGGGCTGTCCGGCGGGATCGACTCCGCGGTATGTGCCGCGCTCGCGGTGGACGCGTTGGGCGCTGACGCAGTGTATGGACTGTCGATGCCTTCGTCGTATTCCTCGGTGCACTCGCGGACCGACGCCGCCGACCTCGCCGAGCGCACCGGGTTGCACTACCAGGTGCAGCCGATCGGGGCCATGGTCGAGGTCTTCGTGCGCCAGCTCAGCTTGTCCGGGATCGCGCAGGAGAACGTCCAAGCCCGCTGCCGGGGGGTGACCCTGATGGCGCTATCCAACCAGCATGGTCATCTGGTGCTGGCCACCGGCAACAAATCCGAACTCGCGGTGGGTTATTCGACGATCTACGGCGACGCCGTCGGTGGCTTCGCGCCGATCAAGGATGTACCGAAGACGGCGGTGTGGGCGCTGGCGCGGTGGCGCAACGCGCTGGCCGAGAAGCGGGGTGAGACCCCACCGATCCCACCGAGCTCGATCGGCAAGCCGCCCTCGGCTGAGCTTCGTCCCGAGCAGCTCGACACCGACTCGCTGCCGGACTACCAGCTTCTCGACAATGTGCTCGATGACTACGTGGAGGGCGACCGGGGTTTCAGCGACCTGGTCGCGGCGGGGTTCGCACCCGAGCTGGTCGAGCGCATCGTGCGGCTGGTGGACGCCGCGGAGTACAAACGGCGGCAGTATCCGCCCGGCACGAAGATCACCTTGAAGGCTTTCGGACGGGACCGGCGGCTGCCGATCACCAACCGCTGGCGCGAACGCGGCCTCACCGACTGACTGTGAGCCTCGTCGCACGCTAGTGCCAAGCTCTGACAATCGGTGCCAGGGTCTTGAGAAAGCGATCCGGTATGACCCGGGGACCGGCGGGAACGGCCGGCCCCGAGGGAGGACGGTCGATGATGACTGCAGCTGCTACCCAACCCGCGCTGTACGGCGGACCCGTAGGGCCCGACCAGAACGTCAGGCGAGTCCGCGTCCAAGACCTGCTAGCGGCCAAACGCCGCGGTGAGAAGTGGGCGATGCTCACCGCGTATGACTACTCCACAGCCGGGCTCCTCGACGCTGCCGGAATCCCGGTGTTGCTGATCGGCGACTCAGCGGCAAATGTCGTCTACGGCTACGACACAACGCTACCGGTGACCGTCGACGAACTGGTGCCGCTGGTGCGCGGTGTGGTCCGCGGGGCTCGCCGGGCGCTGGTCATCGCCGACCTTCCCTTCGGGTCCTACCAGTCCTCCCCGATTCAGGCCCTGGAGACTGCGACCCGTTTCTGCAAGGAGGCTGGGGCCCACGCCGTGAAGCTGGAGGGCGGCCGCCGGGTGGTGCCCCAGGTCGAGGCGCTGGTCGCGGCGGGCGTGCCGGTGATGGCCCATCTCGGCCTCACCCCGCAGTCGGTGCACGCGATGAGCGGCTACCACGTGCAGGGCCGTGGCGAGCAGGGCGAACGCCTGCTCGATGATGCGAAGGCCCTGGAAGCTGCAGGTGCGTTCGCCATCGTGCTCGAAGTGGTACCCGCCGAGTTGGCCGCGCGGGTCACCGCGGCGGCGAGCGTGCCCACCATCGGGATCGGTGCCGGACCGGCATGCGACGCGCAGGTCATGGTGTGGCAGGACATGGCCGCCTTTCACCCCTCTGCTGGCCCCGCGCCGAAGTTCGTCAAGACCTACGCCAAGCTTGGCGACGGCCTGCGCGAGGCAGCCAGCCACTTCGCCGCGGACGTCCGCGCGGGTGCCTACCCGGGTCCGGAACACACCTACAACTGAGCCGTCCATCCGGACCCGGAGAGCAGACCTCGCGCCTGGATCACGGGCTGATGGCCGGCGGACGGCGGGGTATCGGATCCAAACAAGACACCAGGACCTCCCTGGACTGCGGATCCGCTACCACGACGTCGTCGCGGTCCCGGTACACCAGCTCTCCGGTGGTATCGATCTCGAGCAGGTAACCGGCTTCGGCAAGCTGGCCCTCGTCCAGGTCGACCAGCCGTTCGACGCGGCTGGGCACCACGCGGTAGATGGGCCACGCCAGATCGCCATAGGTCCGATGTAGCTCATCGATGAGGTAGGCCATCTGCTGCTGCCAGGGCAACGGCATCTCCTCGGCCAATGACCGGGGTAACACCACATAGCCCTGGTCGACACCTAGCTTGGCGCCCTCGAGGTGGTCCCGTAGCGGAGTGGCCGAAGCCGGCCGACGGGTTGGCCGTGGGATCGGGTCTGACGCGTACACCTACACCTCCGGATCTCAAGCCTTCGCGACCGGCACCCCAGGCCGGACCGCGAGCGGCATCAGTTCGTGCTCATCGAAGTTCACCGCTCGTTGCCGCAGCGGCACCGTCTGATTCGCCGCCTCGACCATGCGGCCGTTGCCCAGGTACATCGCGACGTGGTGGATGGTATCCGGGTTCGAGGTGTCATAACCCCAGAACAGCAGGTCCCCGGGTTGTGCCTGGCGCACCGGCAGCTGGGTACCAGCCCAGTACTGCTGCGCCGCCACCCTGGGCAGCGTGACCCCGGCTGACTGGTAGGACCGCAGCATCAGCCCCGAGCAGTCGTAGGCATTGGGCCCGGTAGCACCCCAGACGTAGGGTTTGCCCACTTCGCCCAGCGCGTACTGGATCGCCCGTCCGGCGACCTCCGACGGCGCCGGGAGCGGTGTGGTGCAGGAGGCTTTGACGTACTCCGTGACGTCCCCGCCCACGGTGCCGATCACGTTGACGGCCAGCGGTTCCCACTGGTGATATCGCGCGGGGAAGGCCGATCGCTCGATGGCCTGAGCCGAATCCCCGGGACGCTGGTTCTCCCAGCCGGGCACCATCAACAGCTTGTCGTAGAACTTGTTGATCTCGTAGACCGGATCGGTGACCTGAGCGACGCTGCCCCAGCCCTGGGAGGGCCGCATCTGGAAGATGCCCAGCGAATCCCGGTCACCGTAGGGCAGGTTATGCAGCCGGGACTCGGTCATACCCGCCTGGATGGCGATCTGCCAGGCCCGTGGCGGCAGCCGGCGCTGCTTGCCGATCGCGATGATCTGCTCGACGATGGCCCGCTGTTCCGCATCGAGGTCGCTGACCCGGACGGCCACCCGCGGCGCTTCCCGCGGGTCGGTAGTCGCGAGAACCGAGCCGCACGGCGCCCCGAACATAAAATCGCCGGAACCGACACCGCCGAGCAGGGTGGAGATCGCGGCCAGCGCGATGAGACCGCCGAGCACGCCGATCACCAGGAGCCCGACCAGCCACCGGCGCATGGCTCAACCCGCCCGCTCGTAACTGGCAACCCGCCAGCCAGCGGGCGTGGATACCAGCAGCAGCCGCACCACTACCGCAGTGGTGGGCACGTCCACCTCAGCCGAACTCGCCCCCGCGCTGACCGTCCGCGGCGCCTCGATGATCTGCGCCGTGGGAACGTTCGCCGGGTTGATCGACTGCAGTTGGGGGAACAGGTCATCAGTGGTGTAAGGCCGCAACTGCTCAACCCAGCGCGCCGGGGTGATGCCCTTCGGGACGGTGAGAAACCCGTTCACCCAGGAGCGCGCGACGGTGAGGGCGGCGGCCGGGGCCGGGGCGCTCGGAAACGGCGCGGCAGGCTGCTGGGCAATCCCGGCTTCGGCCAGCGCCGAGCGTGGTGGCGAGGCGAGGGAGTTAGCTCCCGCCTTACGCCCGGCGCTGATCGTCGGGCCTGCGGAGGCACCCTGGTCGTCGGGCAACGCCTGCCCGAGCCCGACACCGATCGCGACGAGCGCCACCATGGTTCCGGCAAGGTGCTTGGGCGAACGCACCGGCCAGCCCCACAACCTGCGGTAGACGGCTGTGCGGCCGCGGTGGGTCCGGATCGGCACGGCGCGCTCCCCGGTCAGTCCGCGATCCGGGCGCTGCCGCCATCAGTGGTTTCCCAACCCGCTTCGGAGCCGACTTCCAGGCCGGCTGACGGCCGGTACACCACCCACACCGGGCGCCCGGCCACCTCGTCCAGCCCGGCCTCCCGCGGTGCGCCCCGTGAGCTGCCGCCCACCGAAGGCACGTATACCGGATCCTCACCGGCGTGGGCACGGCTGCTTGCGGTCACGTTGAATCCGGTCGGCATGGCAACCAACCGATCCGGCCGCAACAAGCTTTCGCTCGACCCGGTCAACGCAGCGTCGCCGTACCCCTGGCCAGCGCCGCCAAAGACGCTAGAACGGCCAGCACCCAGCGCCGGCGTGGCCGCGGCGCCACCCCCCCTACGGTCAATCCGCCCGGCCGTGACGATCACCAGTGCGTCAGCCTCTGGACGCACCCTGCTACCAGCCGCGGAGTCCGCGGTCGGTGCCCCCGGAGCCGTCTCAGAGCCCCGCGCCTCCTCCCAGAACCGCTCCGATGGGCTGGCATCGACATCTGCCCTGCGCCGCCGCAGCCGGGCCAGCACGCCGGGGGGCGCTGCGGGTAGCACACCACCCACCGCGCCGACCGCGAGCTCGGTCATCTGCCACATCCGCCGAACCGGGCGCGCCACCAGCAACAACACCACAGTGATCATCCCGGCGAGCAGCATCTGCGCGAGTACCGACATGTTGCGAGTGGGGTCGAAAACCCACACCATCACCAGCGTGTGCAGTGCGGCCAGCGCTGACAGCACCACGATGTTGAGCAGCGCGGCGCCGACAGCGCGGCCGACGCCGCGCAGCAGGTCGTGGTACAGGATTGCGATCAGACCGATGATCGGACCCAGCAGGATCACCACTCGCAGCAGAACCTGAGCCAGCAGCAATGCCGCCTGCGCGAGCAGCTGGAACAGCCCGAACATCACTGCCTGCAGGGCAGCCAGGAACCCGACACCGATCCGGTTGCCATCCACCCCCTGGAAGTAGCCGTAGGCGCTGCCCGTCCGCTCGGCGATCGCCTTGTATTCCTGCTTCTTGCGGTCCGCGACACCGGATTTCGGATCGTCCGCGCCGTTGGCTATCTCCTGTTTGGTGTAAGCCTGCGCGCGAAGCAGGTCACGGCCCAGCTGCGCAGCCTGCGGACCGTCCGGGGAACCGAACTCCCCGCGTAGCCAGTTGCGATAGATGATCTGGTCGTGCAGCAGGGTCGGGAGGGCATCGCGCTGCTCGATGCCGACCTCGTGCAGGAAGCCGCTACGCACGTCGTTGCTGCCCTCGACCAGGACGCCATCGAGCACCTGGGTGTACAGCAGCGGGGTCAGGTAGGTCGCGGCCGCCAGCCAGATGCCGGCCAGCGCCCACGCTGCGCGTTTGCTGACCGCGGCGAGGTCGCCGCGCCAGATCGACCGGAACAGCACGATCGCCAGCAGCACTGCGACCAGCCCGAACCAGGGTGCGTACACGCTGTCGTACAGCGCAACGGTGCCCGAGACGATCAGATCGTTCAATGGAGCCAGCAGGCCCCCATCGGACAGCGCGTAGTGCAGCCCGTTGGTGGCGCCGACGATCGCCTTGCCGATGTCGAACAGCAGGTTGCCGGTCCAGGTGTCGATCACCGCGTTCGGGTTGCGCAGTCCCGAAGGGCCACAGCCCAGGTCATAGGTGTGCCACACCAGTCCGGCGTAGCCGACCTCGTGGTAGGCACTGTTCGGCGCGCCGGCCTGCAGCGGTGTGGGATCGATCGCACCGACCATGCCGGACCCAGGCCGCTCCGGGTTGGATGCCTGTTTGCAGTCATCGGCTCCCGGGACCTGCGCCAGCGCTGATGATCCCCAGGCGGTCGACGGGCTGAGCAGCGCGATGGCCGCCATCAGCCCGAACAGCGCCAGCAACGCCGCGAACCTCCTGCCGCGCTGCACCCGGAGCGTCATGTTCGTGCCCTGACCGCGGCCGCCGGACCGATCCCGCTTCGTCCTGGGCTGTGGTCCTCTTCAGACCCAAGGTCGGCCGTGCCGGGCAGCTCCACAGCAGGCGAACCGCCGCGCAGTGCATCCGGAGTGGTGTCCAGCGCGGTGCACAGATGCTCCAGGTGGGCGCCGGAGAAGTCCACCCGCACCCGCTCCACCCCCCCGGCGCCGTCACCGAAGATGAATTGCCGGGGTGCTCGGTCTCGTTCGGTTGTCATCCGATCACCACCTGGGCGACGCCCCAGCGAGGCCACCACCTGCTCGTACCCGACCCCGACCGGAACCTTGAGCAGTCGCAGGGCATCGGCCTGTGCGGGCCCGTCGTCCAGCCTCCCGACGAACACCGAGTCCAGCAGTGACACGAAGCCCTGGATCTTGAGGAAGTCGGCCGGGACCTGCGACGACAGCAGCACCCGCACGTTCCATTTGCGGGAGTCCCGGGCGAAACGATTCATCAACACCCGGCCGGTGGGGACCTCGGAGAGGAAGAACGCCTCGTCGATCCAGACACCTTTGCGCTGGTCGCGGGGGCGCTCGTAGATCGACCGCTGGGTCAGCCAGGCGGCGAGGTTGAGCAGTTCCACACCGAGTGACTCGGCGTCGGTCCAGTGCTCCCGGCCGATGGTGTCCTTGGGCAGGGTCAGGCCGGACATGGTGAGCACGGTGAGCCGGTCGTCACGCACCTCGGTGTAGGGGTCGGCGCCTTTGTCCGGTATGAGCAACGACATGCGTTCGCGCATCTCGTCGAGGAAGTCTGCGACGACGATGGCGTGCTCGTGGTGCTCGGAAGGATCACGGCGCAGCATCTCGAACACCTGGCCGGGGTGCGCGTCGGGCCGCCCGCCCACCGCACGGACCGCGCGGAGCAGCACGATGCGGGTCTTGGCCATCCGGGCGACTTCGAAGGGCAGCACGCCGGTGAGCACGTCGAGCACCAGCCGGCGCCGCGTCGCGGCAGTCAGCGCCTTCTCCCGCCGCCAGGCCCGCTCCGGGTCCTCCTCGTCGAAGAAGTGCGCCAAGTCGGGCTCGGCGACGACCCGGTAGGGGTTGAGGATGCCGGGCTGGGCGTTGAGCAGGTTGATCGGCCGGGCGTAGGGCCGCAGCTCGGGCAACTCGCACAGCTTGGCCAGGGGGCCGGAGGGATCGAGCAGGGTCCAGTACGCGCCGGCCCGCAGCGTCTTGTACACGATGCCGCCACCCAGGAAGGACTTGCCGCCACCGAGCCCGGCCACCAACGCGGTCAACCCGGAGGAGTCCCGGATCTCCTGAGCCATCCACGGGTCCCAAGCGACCGGTCGCCGGGTGGCGGTGCACGTCTCGCCGAGCAGGATGCCGCGCCGGTCCCCAACATCCGCGGTGGCGGTGGGCACCGCGGACGCCGCCCAGGTCACCGAACCGCGGCGCAGGTAGGCACCCGAGGACAGCGGCTCGCCAGGGATGAACTCGCGGGCCAGCGCGTATTGCGACTCCGGATGCTCGATGGCGATCTTGGGTTTGTAAAGGTCCAGGAGCTGCTGCGCCAACCGCAGTGCATCCCGCTCGGTTGCCCCCGACACCGCCACCCGCCACCAGGACCGCACCCGGGTGCCCAGCGCGGTGAAGCCCGATGTCATCTCGTCGTCGATCTCCAGCACCCGGGTGGCTTGGCGGACCAGGCTTTGCGGAGGCTCGAGGTCGTGCTCGTCGGTGTAGTGCCGCACCTGGGAACGCACCTTGTTCATCTGGCGCTGCAGCTCGCCAGCCACCTCCTCAGGGCGGCGCACGTAGATTCGGGCGGACCATTCCACACCGGCCGGTAGGCGGTCCGAGCGCTGCACCCAGGGATCGTCGATCTCCGGGATGCGCAACCCGTGCATCTGTCCCACGGTGAGCACCACGACGTGCCGGTCGACCCCGGCGTTGGAGCCGGTGCGGCCGCGAACGGTGACGGTCGGCGCGTAGGGCTCGGTGTGGAAGTCCGCGGCGTCGGTGAAGCTGGCCAGATCCTCAGGTTCCCAGCTGGCGCCGGGCGCCGCGGGCAGGTTGCGCGGTGCGGGCAGACCCAGCGAGCACGATCGGTGCATCAGCCAGGACATCTCCCCCGCGGTCACCGGCCGGCCCTCCAGACCGGCGACGCTGATCACGCCGTCGAGATGCTCGACTTCGGCATCGATCGCGACCAGCTCGGCGTCGACGGCGGTGGGGAACACCCGCCGCAGCACTGGCGCGGCCCGCTCCACGACCCGGTCGACCATGGAACGGGTCTGCACCTGCACTCCGAGATAGACCTCTTTCTCGGCCATCGAATGCCCGAGCAGTTGCTGCTGCTCACCGATCATGTAGTCGTCGAAGGACAGCGCACCGGTGGTGTCGGGCAGCCTGCCTACCGCGTTGCGCACGTGGGCCTCGGCCCACATCCGGATCGGGTACGGCCGGGCCGTGACCCGCAGGTGCATCCACCGGCCCTGCAACTCCGCGTACTGTCCCGCGATGGCGTGAATCAGGTCCTGACGTTGCGAGTCCGAGCGGAACGACCAGCGCTGCGACGCGAGCCGGTACCAGGCGTAGACTTCCTGCCCATTGCGCACCAGGTGCCCGTCAATGGAGCGCAGCGCGATGGACGGGGTGTACGTGGGGGCGGCAGCCTCGCCGGGGAGCTTGTGGCCGCGCCGGTTGGAGCCCTGGTGTTGGTCGCCTTCAACGCTGCTCGGAGGACGTCGGAGCCCGAACACCTGTGCGCTCCTTCCTGCGGCCCCAGCGACGACTCGGCCGTTGGCCGGGTCGTGGGCGGTCGCGTTCGACCCGGACCCGCGATGCGCTGGCGGCGCCATCGCGACCCGCGGTCACCTTCCGGGGAGCCGTGAGCTCCCGGACCCACATCGCGGCAACGGCGGTCAGCGGCCGCTCGTGGGTGATCCTGGAGCCGATCACCCGGGTGAGTAGGACGGTGATGAGCAGTCCCCAGCCGGTGGAGAAGAAGCCAAAGCCGATACCCACCTGACGCTCGAGGCCGAGAACGATAAGAAACGTCACCATCCCGACACCCCAGGCCACGTACCGTGCGCGCCACGGGAACGTCGCCTTGGGTGGGCCGAGCCAGACCGCGTCTACCCGGTAAACATCGTCGTCGGTGCGGATCCGCAAGGTCGCGTCACCCCCCGCTCAGCCGGTGAACAAGCCGGCGATCCACGTTCCGAGGTTCACCCCTGTGCCGGACACTGCCAGCCCGACGACGCCCAACGCGATGATCACACCTCCGACCCGTCGCATGACCCCGGCGTTGTCGCCCTTTCCGCCGCCCAGCCACAGCAGCAACACCGCTACCGCAAGCAGCAGCAGCGGCACGACGTTGTTCAACATCCAGGCGCGCAGGTTGTTCGTGCCCAGCTCCGTTGCCTGGGCGACCACGGTCAACGCAGTCATCGCAACCCCCCTGGGGGTCTGATCGTGGTTGCGCACCGAGCGGGCGCCCGGCGGGGTTGTGAGTAGACCATGCCAGGGTTGCCGCAGAGTACCCGGCTCGCCACGCCCAGTGGTCACTCGGATAGTGGAACGGGCGTCACCGCAACCCCGTCAGCGACGCCAGCGCAGCACTCTCAGCGGTCGCTGTTACGCCGATGAGGACCTTCGCGGAGCGGGCGCTGCCGTCCGGGGCCGCCATGGAGTGTGCTGATTACGTGCTGTGAACCGCCCGGTTGGCGCAGCGTTACCGCCGGTGGCAGTGCGGCTGCTGGCTTGGGTCGACGTTCCCGACCGACTAGTCTCGTGACGTCGGCTGGACCAGCATTTGAGAGTTGGTTCGGTGCCGTGCATCGGGAGGGACTGGTTGATGTGAGCGAGACCTACACCGCGGTATACGAACAAGTGGGCGAAGCTTGGGTGGTGGAGTTCGCCGAAGAGCCTCGTGGCCGTTGCCTGTGCCGTAGCGTGGCCGAGGCGCGCGAGAGCATTCGAGGCGCTCTTGGCCGGTGGCTCAAGACTGACCCTGCTCAGCTTCGCGTCGTCGATGATTTCCGCTTTCCGGCCCAAGTCCGAGCCGTCCAGCAGTCGGTGAAAGCGACCCGGACAGCTGACGCTCGTAACCAGATGATGGCCAGCATGACCGATTCCAAATCGGCTATGAGCTGGCCGAGGATCTGGACTGCGGCTAGTGATTGCGATTCGGACCGCGTCGCCCAAGAGGACTAGACTTCATTATACGGCCGCGCACGTTGTCCGAGAGACACCTCAGCCTGCGAGCTGACTGCGAGCGGTGCTTTGCGCTGTGCTGTGTGGTGCCGGCCTTCTCAACCTCTGCAGATTTCGCGATAAATAAAGACGCCGGGCACGCGTGTCCCAATCTGCAATCGGACTTTCGCTGTGGCATTCACACACGGCTGCGGCAGGAGGGCTTTCCGGGTTGCACCGTGTATGATTGTTTCGGCGCGGGTCAGAAGGTCTCCCAGGTGAGCTTCGGTGGACAGGACTGGCGGCGGGCCCCGCGAACCGCACAGCAGATGTTCGAAGTGTTCCCAATCATGCGGCAGCTCCATGAGCTGCTCTGGTACCTGGCTGAAGCGCTGACGCTACAACCAGCCCACCCGCTCCACGGTCAGCTCAGCCACGCACTCGACGAGACCGAAAGCCTCACTCGCGACAGTCCCGACTCTCTCATCGAGCTGGACCTGGCAGCGCGTCGACAAGGCGTCAATGCCCTGCTGCTAGGCACGAGCGAACTCGTACGAGCTGAAGTCCGGCACCCGAAGAAGATTACAGAGGAGCCGACCTCATCGGGGCGGACCTCAAAGGCGCCGACCTGAGAGGCGCCAACCTGAGAGGGGCATACCTCATCGGGGCTGACCTCACAAGCGCCGACCTGCGAGTGGCCGACCTTATCGGGGCTGACTTCAGAGATGCTGACCTCACCGGCGCCGACCTCACCGAGAGTATCTTCCTCATCCAATCACAGCTCGATGCAGCCAAGGGCGATACCGGCACAAAGCTGCCGCCGTATCTCACCCGCCCAGCGCATTGGACCAGTAATTGAAGACTCTTCTGGTGGACAGCGCTCTTCTGAGTCCCTTGCATGGCCACGCGGTCAGCTGCCCGGCGCCGGCATCAGTTGTCGGCGTCGGTGACGCCGGAGCTCGCGGGCGCCTTCGATCACCGTCGCTTCGATGCCCGCGGCATGCAGGCTCAGCGCGGCGGTCAGCCGGCCGATCCCAGCCCCGGCGATGAGTACCCGCATGATCAGCCCCAGATCTCAGGGCGGTCGATGACGCGCAGCCAGGTCCCGTCCGGTTGCCGCCGGACGACCTGAACCCGACCGCCGGTGTTGTCGGCTGGCCGCGTCGAGGTAACTGCGAGGTCACCGTTGCGGACGGTCGGCAGCGCCTCTTCCAGTTCGAAGTGGGACACGTGCGCAAGCATCTGCTCGCACACGGCGCGGATCGCCTCGCGGCCGACCGTCCGCGATCCCGGCGGGTACGCGAGCACGGCGTCGCGTTCGTACAGTTCGGCGAGCCGCTCGGCGTCGCCGGCGTTGGCTCGCTCCACAAACAAGCGGGTCAGGTCCTCGGGTTCGGTAGCGCTTTCGCGAGTGGTGTTCATATCACCTCCTCTTGTCATAGGTCCACTGTGTGGCAGCGCGACCTAGAAGTCCAAGAGCTGTCAATGAGGGTTATTCAGCCGGCC
>QHBY01000557.1 GCA_003244245.1 Pseudonocardiales bacterium | reverse complement strand
AGCCCAACCCGTGAATGGACACGACAGCTGGCCAGCGAGGAGATGAAACGCCGCCGCCGAAGTGAATGGTTGTGGCGTCGAATCCATCCGGTTCGCACCGGCATCCAGAACTGAAATTCCAAACATGTGCGAGCAGGCCGGGGGCCAAACCAAGAATTCCGGTTTCAGGATCGCGGTCGTCGGCCTGCCCGTCTAAGTTCTGCGAGCCTCCGAACCACCCGAGGGGTCAACGACAGGTGTCGGCACGCCCCGAACCCACCAGCGCGCATCCGGAACAGCTCGGCCAGGGGCGTCCCCGATCGCACGGGTGTGGTGTGCAGGCGAGGATCAACACGGATTGACAAGCGCGGCCAGCACCACTCCCGGCAGCAGCCGGATGATCTGGACGATGTTGTCAGAGACCCGGCTGGGCCGCTCGTCACCGTGGCCCTGGGCTCGCTGCAGCACCGTGTCGGTCGGTCATTTCCACGGCCCGGGGCTTCGCGGCCGCCTTTTCGGGTTGAGGGGTGGTGCGACTGGCGGAGGTCCCGGTTGGCGGTGACCAACGACCCCAGTGTCACCAGCCCTGCGACGCCTAGCGTCAAAGCTGACGGAGTGAGAAAGGTGGGCCCTTCGATGCGAGTTCGCGACATCATGAGCAGCCCGGTGGTCACGGTGACAGTGGTGACCACGGTGAAGCACGCGGCGGCCTTGTTGGCGTCCAACGGGTTCACCGCGCTGCCGGTACTAGACGACGACGGCCGACATCGCCGGCATGGATGGCGCACCGCACGCGCCTGCCGCGACGGTGGGGGCAGTGATGACGACCCCGGTGATCGGCATGGGTGTGGGCACCGATGTGGTTGATGTGGTGACCGCGATGCTGGATGACCGTGTACGCAGCATCCCGATCGTTGACGGTTCCCGCGTGGTCGGCATCGTCACCCGGCGGGACCTGGTGCGGATGCTCGCTCGCGACGATCAGGCCATCGCAGCCGACGTGCGGCACCGGCTGGCGATGTATGGCGTACCCGATCGATGGACCGTTGCGGTGCATGACGGTGCGGTGGCCATCGGCGATGAGTTCGACAACCCGACCGACCGGCACGTGTCGGCCAGTCACGCGGCGACGGACTGAACCGGCAGCCGCACGTGTGACCGCCCAGCGGGCGGCGCCTCGATACAGCACAAAGGGAGTTCTGCGATGACCAGCAACATCGATCGTCAGCCGATTGTGATGGCCGTGGACAGGTCGACCTCGGCGGTGCACGCCGCGCGCTGGGCCGCGGATGAGGCCGTTAGCCGACGCGCACCGCTACTGCTGGTGCACGCCGTGAATACCTCCACGCCCGCCTACGCCGGTGGGCTCGGCTACCCCAGAGTTTCTTCGACGCGCTGGAATCCGATGGCCGGCAGCTGCTGGGCGAGGCCGAGACGGCGATACACCAAGCACACCCCGAACTGGATGTCGACGTCGAGCTGCAGACCGCTAATCCGGTGCCGGCGTTGATCGAGGAGTCCGGCAACGCCCGGCTGATCGTGCTCGGTTCCCGGGGGATGGGTGGTTTCCACCGGCATCCTGGTCGGTTCCACCGCCGTTGCTCTGGTCGCGCACGGCCACTGCCCCGGCGCGGTGATCCGCGGACCCAAGTCCGAGGAAGCACCTCCGGCCCACGGGCCGGTGGTGGTCGGTGTGGACGGCTCACCCGCCAGTGAGTCGGCGCTCGCGATGGCCTTCGACGAGGCATCACTGCGGGCCGCGGATCTGGTTGCCGTGCACACGCCGCCGACGCACAACTGCTGGTGGTCGGCGGCCGGGGACACGGCGGGTTGCCCGGGATGCTGCTGGGCTCGACCAGCCAGGCGCTGATCTACCACGCGCCCTGCCCGCTCCTGGTGGTTCGTCCACCCGCCACACGCTGAGCTGGCCACGACATCTGCTGGACAATCGGACCGCTGCCGCGCTGATGAACCGGCTTCGGGCCAACCTGGACAAGCCAGGTCCGTTGGCCGCGCTGACCGCGCAGAAACGCACGCTGCTCGACCCCATCGGTGACGGCCTGACCAACCGCCAGATCACCGAGCACATGTTCCTGGCCGAGAAGACCCAACTACGTGTCCCGGCTGTTCACCAAGCTCGGGATGGAGCGCCGCACCCAAGCCGCCGTGCTGGCCACCGAACTCCGAGACCACGACCACCGCCCATCATAGCCGTCCGTTCCCGCCGATCGGCATGATCGACACCTCGGTGTCCTCCATGTCCCGCCGGGGCGGCAGGGGTGGTCGGTAGCCCAGCCGCAGCACGGTCTGGGGCCACGTCGTACCGCGGGACTCGCCGCATCGACTCGCCTGGGCCCGGTGTCAGACCTCCTCCATGCCTGCGCACACCTTAATCAGCCACACGGGTTTCCTGAACCGGCGAGCCCGGCTACGATTCGTGCACACGCCCCGGACCCCGGCGCCACAAGCGCCCGGCGACTCGCGCCGAGCATCAGCCGTCCGAGGGTGGCGATGCACATTCCAGGACCGTCGCGATCGTCTGAGGTCGCCCGTCACACAGGTGTCCCCCCAACGTCACCATGCAGGCCCCGAGCGTTCCGCAGGGCATGGCGGGCGCTCGTGGCCTGGTCTGCACAAATTCCGGTGGGCCAGGGCCCGACCGGATCGAGCGACCGGCAGCCGCAACCCGGAGGTGGGGTTCGGGGGATGAGCACAGCGGCCGGTCCCGGCGGTGGCACGACCCGTGGGGGGACATCGGTGGCGCCACCGCCAATCCTCGCGCCTCTCGAGCCGGCGCCCGCCTCGACCACGCATTCCCCCCGGCCCAGCCACCAGCGAGTCGATGCCCGGCACTGCGCCCGGCTCCCCGCCCTGATCGCCACGCTGCCCAGCCCGGACCGCGAGATCGTCCTGTTGGGAGTCGTGGCCGGAGTGTCCATCCCGGGCATCGTGGCCACCCTGGGTGTCACACCGGCCGCGATACACCTGGCCCAAGACCAGGCCCTGAGCGCGCTGCAACCGGCGGCGACTGCCAATGGCCCTCCGCCAGCTACCCGGGCCGGGTGGTGCTGCCCCACTCCCAGACCGAACCGCCTAACACCCGACCCCACAACCGCCGCACCGGAAGGGCCAATGGTATGAATCAGAATGGTTCCCCCCGGCACCATCCGACCCAGAGCGGCGGCGACACCACCCGCGGGATCGCAGCGAACACTCAGTGGAACGACGCTGAGTTGGCCATGAAGGTGGCTCGGCACAGCTTCGAGAAATGGCTCGTCGCCGACCACGAGGACACACCGTCGCCCGCCCTCATGCACGCCTGCCACACACACGAGGCCCTGCACGAGGCAGCGCGCGCCACCGCCGTGCTCATCGAGACTTTCCGGGCCGAGGCGGCCGCGCTGATCACCACCCCGGCGCAGTGCATCTCCACCCAACGCCGGTGATCAACCGGCAGCCCGGGGAGGACGTTTGGGACGAGGAGGAGTCCCAGGCGCTGCGCCAGGCCCGCAAGGACGCCGAGTTCACCGTCTCGGCTGACTCGGTGCGGGTCTATCTCAAGCAGATCGGCAAGGTCGCGCTGCTCAACGCTGCGGACGAGGTGCGGCTCGCCACGCAGATCGAGGCCGGGCTCTACGCCGCTGAGCGGGTGCGCATGGCCGAGAACGTCACCGAAAAGCTCTCCCCGCAGCTGCGCCGGGACCTGCGCTGGATCGTCCGCGACGGGCAGCGCGCGAAGAACCATCTGCTGGAGGCCAACCTGCGCCTGGTCGTTTCGGTGGCCAAGCGCTACACCGGCCGCGGCATGTCGTTCCTGGACCTGATCCAGGAGGGCAACCTGGGTCTGATCCGCGCGGTAGAGAAGTTCGACAACACCAAGGGATTTAAGTTCTCCACCTATGCCACCTGGTGGATCCGACAGGCGATCACCCGGTCGATGGCTGATCAGGCCCACACCATCCGGCTCCCGGTACACGTGGCCGAGGTGATCAACAAACTGGGCGGTATCCAGCGCAAGCTGCTTCCGGAGCTGGGTCGCGAGCCCACCCCGGAGGAGGTGGCCAAGGAGATGGACATCACCCCGGAGAAGGTGTTGGAGCTCCAGCACTACGCCCGGGAGCCCATCTCGCTGGATCAGACCGTCGGCGAGGAGGGCGACTCTGCGTTCGGCGACTTCATCGAGGACTCCGAGGCCGCGGTCGCGGTCGACGTGGTGTCATTCACGCTGCTCCGGGACGAGCTGCGGTCGGTGCTGGCTACGCTGTCCGAGCGGGAGGCCGGCATTGTCCGGCTGCGTTTTGGGCTCGCCGATGGCCAGCCGCGCACCCTGGACCAGATCGGCCACGTCTACGGAGTCACCCGGGAGCGGGTCCGGCAGATCGAGGCCAAGACGATGCCAAGCTGCGCCGACCTTCGCGCTCCCAGGTGCTCCGCGGCTACCTCGCGTAAATTGGGCGACGCCGAGCACTCCCAGGATCGCAGGATCCGTCGCACGAAGGCCGCGGCCTTTCCGTGCCCATGCTGGAACGACGATGACGACAAGGCGCTGGCACAGGCTGATCGATGTACCGGCTACTCGGCGGAGCGTCGTACGGTGTCGATGAGTACCTCGACGAGGTGGCGGCGGGTCTGCGCGCTCATGCCGGTGAGCACCGTCTGCAGGCGTCTGGCGGTGTCCGGGTCGGCATCACCGAGTATCCGTTCGGCGTCGGCGGTGACGGTCAGCTCGACGCGTCGACGGTCCTGCGGGTCCGACATGCGGCACACCAGCCCGGCGTGGCTTAGCCGATCGACCATCGCGGAGGTGGCCGGCGGCCTGGTACCCAAGGCCTGGGCCAGATCGGTGAGGCTGACCGGTGCCAGCGCGCTGATCAGATGCAGCGCGGTGAGCTGCAACAGCGTCAGCCCACGGGCCGCCCACACAGCGGAGCTGGCGGCGACCACCGTCCGCAGGCGGGCAACGAGCCAGTCAACATCCTCCGCGGTCACCACCCCGCCGTTGTGGCCATCGGTGGCGCGCCGGCGACCCGACCGGGCACGCACGCGGCCTTCATCACCCACACGCAGATTCAACCACCCGCGTGGTTCCACCGACGGAAGAACAGCCCGCGATCCGGTGAGCCCCATCACACCCCGCCGACTCGCACCGCAGCCCCCACACCCACATCGCGGCCAGCGCGTCACGGATGGCGGCCGCGTTCCACTCCCGAAGCCAGTGACCTGGGGTCGGCTCGTTACTTCACTACCGCCACACCTGGCGCGGCCTTCTTGTCGATGCTGATGAGGTAGGGAGCAACAAAGCCGCGGTAGTCCACTTTGCGCTGAGCGGGCAGATCCTTCCACCCGGTGATGTGGTCTCGGCACTGGCATGAGCCGCATCGGCAGTGGTCGGGGAAGTACTCGACCGAGTAGTTCCGCATGGCGTAGTCGAACGTAATTTCCTCGCCGAGAGTGATGGGCTTGCGGGCAACCAGGTCGTGCGCACCACTGGCGTTAGGCCGGATTCCACAGTTTGACTCACACGAATGGTTCACCTTGGGGATAAGCCCGCCATGCAACACAAAACGGCCCTCGCCGATCTGAGAAGCGTGGGGGTGGTTGTGGTCGAGTTCGCGATCGATGCGACCCATCAGCACCATCTCACCGAGTTGGAAGGACCGGGTGGAGAACACACCTTCTCCCCTGTTGTCCGTCATTCGCAGTTCAAATCCATCATCCATCGTCGCCTGCCTCCTGCGTCAGCTCCTCATGAGCATGACGCAACGGCGGAGAGGCGTCCAGCCTGACGGGTATCGACCGGTTTCCTCAGGTGCAAATAGCTGACGCCGCACCGTCGCTACACACGAGGAGCGGGCCGGGATACCAAACGCCACCCGGCGATCCACCACCCTTCACACCCAGCCCTGCGACCATCCCCGGAACCGAGGTCCGCCGGAGGTTGGTCGCGAGCTTGGGAATCTGGCTACCTTGCCAGTTGATGCTCGTTGACCTGCACGAATACCTCGCCGCGGCGGCCTCTGACTGTTGTCCGCTGTTGACCGATCTCAATTAGCACGAGGACAGCACAGCCGGAAGCGGCGGCAGGAGTCTCCCGGCGGCGTGCGTGTAGCGTTGAACTGGTCCGTCGGCGCCGATCGAGTCCCCGTCGTGTTCCGTCTCGCGACTCAACATGGATTGACAGGCGGTTGGCTGCCATGAGACTGCTCGGTGAAGGCCTGCGTGGTGGGGTCGGGACGGATGGCTGAGCTGGGTGTGGTGGCGCGGGCATTGCTGGAGATCGCCAGCGACGTCGAGGATGAGCGCGCGCTGGCCGAGCAGGTCTGCCGGGCGTATGTGATGGGCTTGGACGTCGATGGTGCGGGGATTTCGCTGCAGACCGCGAGTACCTCGAGTCAGACGCTGTGTGCCACCGATGCGACGGCGGAGTTGCTGGAAGAACTTCAGTTCAGCCTCGGGGAGGGTGTGTGCGTGGAGGCGGCGGTGACCGGGCGGCCGGTTCTTGTCGCTGACCTGCACCGCAGCACCGAGGTGCGTCGTTGGCCGACCTTCGCCGCGGCCGTGGTGGAGCAGTCCGATGTGGGGGCGTTGTTCGCGGTGCCGTTTCAGTGGGGGACGATTAATCTCGGGGTGCTGGACCTGTATCGCACGGCTCCGGGGTCGTTGAGTGACGCGCAATTACGGGATGCGGTGGGCGCCGCGGACATGGCCGCGTTGATGTTCCTCGGGGTGCGCACTGATCCCGGTGACGGAGTGTGGCTGGATCATTCGGTGCATGGCCGAGCGGAGATCCACCAGGCCACCGGCATGGTGTTGGCCCAGCTCGGGGTCAACGCGACCGACGCTTTGGCCCGGATGCGGGCGTATGCTTTCGTCGAGCAGCGGTTGCTCAGCGACGTCGCCCATGATGTGGTAGTCAGGCGATTGCGCTTCACCCAGGATATGATGTAGCCGGAAGATCCTGCGGCGTGTCCGTGGCGGAGGGGATCTGGGATGACTGAGGTGGGAAGCGGCCGCGAGCAGCTGCTGAGCAGGGCATTCGTCGGGCTCGCGGACACACTGGTCGACGACTACGACATCCTCGATCTGCTGGACCGGTTGGTGAGCTACAGCGTCGAGTTGCTGGCCGCCGACGCGGCCGGGATCTTGCTGGTCGACTCCCAGGGCACCCTGCAGGTGGTGGCGGCCTCGCGGGAGGACGCCGAGGTGATGGAGCTGCTGCAGCTACAGTCCAACGAGGGACCCTGCATGGAGTGCTTTAGCACCGGTGCGCCGGTGAGCGTCCCGGATCTGAGGGATGCGGGCGGACGGTGGCCGGTGTTCGTGGCCGCTGTCGCCGAGCAGGGACTTTATCGGTCGGTGCATGCGCTGCCGCTGCGGCTGCGCGGCGAGGCGATCGGGACGATGAACCTGTTCCACGGCCAGCCGGGGGCCCTTCCCGCCGCCGACCTGGCGCTGGGTCAAGCGCTGGCCGACGTCGCGACGATCGG
>QHBY01000556.1 GCA_003244245.1 Pseudonocardiales bacterium | reverse complement strand
ATTACAGTTTTACTGAGTTAGACGTGTCCACCCGAGGCCGGTTTGCTTGCCGGAGAAAGATGTTGTCCTCGACCCGGGCGTGGGGTCGGTGGCGGGCTTCGAGGAACTGGGCGTTGGTGCGGGATGTGTCCATGTGCGTCGGCTGCGGGCCAAACTTGGCCCGGAGCATGAGCAGCTCATCGGCACGGTGCGCAATGTGGGCTACAAGTTCGTCCGCCCGGTCCGCAGCATGAGTTCCCAAAGAGAGCCGAGCAGGAGCTCGCAGCCGACGCGGACGGCACCGACGCAGATCGGGCCGACTGCAGATCCCAACGGGGCGCCGGCGGCCTACCAGCAGGCCGTCGACAGCGGTCACACTGATGTGGCACCGACAGCGGCGACCTACCTGACGGCGTTGTCCAAGCAGCAGGCTTGACAGTGTGGGCGGTGGTTGTTAAAAAGTGTGCCGACAACAACAGTGGGCAGTCCGGGAAGCGCTCGCATGAGGCAGCGTAAGGGCAGGTGCACTAGAGAACACAGGAGGTTGAAGAGCGGTCGAGATGGAGGTGGTCGCCGCGACGTTTCGGCGTACATCGGAATCCAGACAGGTTCATTCCCTCTCAAAGGGGCCCGGTTATTCGGTTGGGCCCCTTTCCCGTGCACCCACCCGTCGGCGCTGTCCGAGCCGTCGTGTTCTGTTTCGGGACTTGATTTAGGCTGACGGGGTGGTTGTCATGAGACTGTTGGGTGAGAGCCCGTGTGGCGGGGTGGTCTAGGTGGCTGGGCGGAGCGCGGTGACGCGGGCGTTGCTGGAGATCGCCCGCGACGTCGGGGATGACCGCGCGTTGGCCGAGCAGGTCTGTCAGGCCTATGTGGGGGGCTTGGACGTCGATGGCGCGGCGATCTCGCTGCTGACCGCGAGTACTTCGCATCAGATGCTGTGCGCTACCGATGCGACGGCGGAGTTGCTCGAAGATCTCCAGTTCAGTTTGGGTGAGGGCGTGTGTGTGGAGGCGGCGGTGACCGGGCGCCCGGTGCTGGTCCCTGACTTACACCACAGCACCGAGGTGAGTCGCTGGCCGATCTTCGCCGCGGCTGTGGTGGAGCGGTCCGACGTCGGGGCGCTGTTCGCGGTGCCGTTTCAATGGGAAACGCTCAACCTCGGGGTGCTGGACCTGTACCGCACGGCTCCGGGTTCGCTCAGCGACGCGCAATTACGGGATGTGATGCGCGCGGCGGACATGGCCGCGCTGATGTTTTTGGGGTTGCGCACCGATCCCGGTGAGGGCGCGTGGCTGGATCAGTCGTTGCACGGCCGCGCGGAGATACATCAGGCCACGGGCATGGTGGTGGTCCAGCTCGGGGTCAGCGCAGCGGACGCGCTGGCCCGGCTGCGGGCCTATGCTTTCGTCGAACAGCGGTTGCTCAGCGACGTCGCCCACGACGTGGTGTCCCGGCGGTTGCGCTTCACCCGGGACACGGTGTGAGCCGCGAGAGGGCAGCGCGCGGTTGTCTGAGAGAGCCACTCGATGGCGGTCATTGGCGGAGGGATTGAGATGACTTCGGTGGGAAGTAGCCGCGAGCAGCTGCTGAGCAAGGCATTCGTTGGACTCGCGGACACCCTGGTTGATGACTACGACATCATCGAGCTGCTGGACCGGCTGGTGAGCTACAGCGTCGAGCTGCTGGCCGCCGACGCCGCCGGGATCATGCTGGCCGACTCCCACCGAAAACTGCGGGTGGTGGCGTCCTCGCGCGAGGACGCCAAGCTGATGGAGTTGCTGCAGTTGCAGTCTGAACAGGGTCCCTGCATGGACTGCTGCCGTAGCGGTGTGCCGGTGCGCGTCCCGGATCTGGCCGACGCGGGCGGCCGGTGGCCGGTGTTCGTCGCCGCCGTTGCCGAGCGGGGGGCTTACCGGTCGGTGCATGCGCTGCCGCTGCGGTTGCGTGGCGAAGCGATCGGGGCGATGAACCTGTTCCACGGCCAACCGGGGGCCCTACCCGAGGCTGACCTGGCGTTGGGTCAAGCGCTGGCCGACATCGCCACGATCGGGATCCTGTCCGAACGCGCCATCCGTAGCAGCGAGGCGGTCACTGAACAGTTGCAGACCGCGCTGAACAGTCGGGTAATCATCGAGCAGGCCAAGGGAGTGCTCACCCAACGCGGGAACCTGACCATGGCCGCGGCCTTCGACCGGCTGCGCCGCTACGCCCGCACCCACAACACACAACTGTCCGAAGTAGCCCGCCAGGTCATCGAGACCGACCTCGCCGCCGACATACTCGACGCACCCACCGTGCACAGCAGAGCACCCGACCAGCGGTGAAGTCGGCTCCGGCTACCCCTCCGTGCTCACCGACATCCCCGGGGTCTCGGGCCGGGCGATGATCGAGACGCTGATCGCCGGGCGGCGCAGCCCCACAGCGCTCGCCGAGCTGGCCAAGGGACGGGCCCGGGCCCGCCGAGATGCCCTGACCGAAGCCCTCGACGGCCGGTTCACCGACCACCACGCCCGGCTGGCCCAGATGCTGCTCAGTCAGCTCGATGATCTCACGGCGCGCATCATTGAGGTCACCGCGCTGCTCGACGCCGCGATCACCGCGCTGCCCCACGGGAGAACCAGCACCGACCCGGCCGCCAACACCGACGCCACCGACCGGTCGAAACCGACCCCGGCCAGCTACGCCTCAGCCGTCGCGCGGCTGTGCATGATCCCCGGCGCCGGGCCGGACTCGGTCCGCGCCGTCATCGGCGAGATCGGCCTGGACATGACCGTCTTCGGCCGCCACCAGCGGCTGTGCTCTGGGCGAAAGTATCCCCCCGCACCGTGCAGTCCGGCCGCGAAAAAGGCCGGCCCAAAACAGGCAAGGGCAACCCCTACCTCAAAGCCGCGCTTGCCCAGATGGCCATCGGCGCCACCAAAACCGACACCTTCCTCGGCGAGCGCTACCGACGGCTGATCAAACGAATGCCCAAAGCCAAGGCACTCGTCGCGCTGCAACGATCCATCCTGATCATCATCTTCCACCTGCTCAACGACCCCACCACCGAGTTCACCGACCTCGGACCAGACTTCTACACCCGCCGCATCGACCTCGCCCGACGCACCAACCAATTAACCCGCCAACTCCAGGCCCTGGGCTACACCGTCGAACTCACTCCCGTCAAAACCGCCTGAAACCCAGAACCAGAACCCACACCCCACTGGGTCACCACCCGGTGGTCCCTTTCCCCCGACCCGGCTCCGCGACACAAATCAGGCCGAGCCGGTGGTTTCGCTCGCCCGTCCCCGACTCTGTTTTCCGGTCAGAAAGGCCGACTCGACACGGTGATCCTTACGAGGGGCCTGGTTATTTGAGATCTATACGTATCTTGACCAGCGGCGAAGCTTCAGGCTCACCACCGAGTGCACCCAACTTAGGCGCACGTAGTGGGCGTGCCGTCGCCAGTGGGAGAGAGCGGGGTCGAACCGCCGACCTTCCGATTCAAGATCGACCTGCTGGGTCGATACGGACATTGCGCATCACGACCCTTGTGCAGGACCCCGCCGCTGCGTTGACGAAGCTTCTGACTTGCGGGCGACGTCAACTGGGGCAGCGGCTCACGCGGACCGTTTGCAGCCGTTGCGCGAGCCCACCTGACCGATGCTGCATTTTCCCATTCCCTTGTCCTGGCCGCCTTGCTCGTCGTGGTGGCGGGGGCAACGGTGGCGCTGGCGCCATCGCGTAGCTCCACGCTCCCGATCCCGAGTCGGCCCCTCAACCCGGCGCGGTAGGGCTGCGCCAGGTCGGTGCGACACGAGGTCGCACGAGTTGAGTGGGTACACCGATTGGAGGTTCGGCTGATGTCGAAGGTGTAGCCCGGCACCGCCGAGAAACGACTTCGATCACCGCCTACCCGAGGAAGGCCCGGCGGCCTGGCGGGCAGGGTTCGTGGCCCGGTCTGGTGATGATTCACGAGGTCTTCGGCTTGGACGACGTGATGCGCCGCCACGCCTCATCCGCCGCGACAACACCACCGGTGTGTGGGCCAAGTCGCGGAGATCCCGGGTGGTGTCGGTGGGTTTCCTGCTCGTGTAGGCCTTGGACCGGTACACCGTTCCAGCGAGCGGGTCACCCCGGCGCGAGTGAGAGTGATTTCGTGTTGGTCGACCTGTTCGGGCCACCCGGTGAGGAGTACGTTCGGGGGGTCCTTCGGCCCCCGATCGAGTTCCCGTCGCGCTCCCTTGTGGGCCGCTTGATGTGGGACTGAACGGGGGTCGGCACCGGTGGTGTGGAAGTTGGCTGGGTGCGCGGGCCGTGGGGTCGGTCGGGGTGGCTGAGCTGGGTGGGGTGACCCGGGCGTTGCTGGCCATCGTCGGCGGCGGTGATGATCGCGCGTTGGCTGAGCAGATCTGCCGGGCTTGTGTGGCGGGTCTGGACATCGACGGGGCCGGGATCTCGCTGCTTACCGCGAGCACGTCGCGGGAGACGCTGTTTGCTAGCGATGCGACGGCGGAGTTGCTCGAAGATCTCCAGTTCACCCTCGCGGAGGGGGCGTGCATGGAGGCTGCGGTGCGCGGGCGCCCGGTGCTCGTCCCGGATCTGTGCCACCCCACGGAGGTGAGCCGGTGGCCGGTTTTCGCCGCCGCGGTCTTGGAACAGTCCGACGTCCGTGCATTGTTCGCGCTGCCGTTGCAGTGGGGCACGGTCAACCTCGGGGTCCTCGATCTGTATCGCAGGACCCCCGGGTTGCTGGGTGACGCGCAACTGCGGGATGCGATGCGCGCCGCGGACATGGCCGCGTTGATGATGCTCGGGGTGCGCACCGACCCTGGGGACGGGCTGTGGTTGGACGACTCATTGACCGGTCGCGCGGAGATCCACCAGGCCGCCGGCATGGTCTTGGCGCAGCTCGGGGTCAGCGCGATCGACGCGCTGGCCCGGATGCGTGCGCACGCGTTCGTTGAGCAGCGGTTGCTCAGCGAGGTTGCCCACGACGTGGTCAACCGACGATTGCGCTTCACCCCGGACATGGCCTAAGCGCTGGCGGGTTGCTGTGGAGAGGATCTGAAGATGAGCCAATCGGGAAGTGGCCGTGAGCAGCTGCTGAGCAGGGCCTTCGTCAAGTTGGCCGACACCCTCGTCGATGAATACGACATCATCGATGTGCTGGACCAATTGGTGGGCTACTGCGTTGAGCTGCTGGCCGCCGACGCGGCCGGGCTCCTGCTGGTCGATTCGCGGGGCACCCTGCGGGTGGTGGCGTCGTCGAGTGAGGACGCCAATTTGATGGAGTTGCTGCAGTTGGAGGCCGATGAGGGCCCGTGCATGGAGTGCTTCGGCAGCGGATTACCGGTGAGCGTGGCGGACCTGGGCGACGCGGCGTCGCGGTGGCCCCGGTTCGTTGCTGCGGTGGCCCAGCGCGGCGCGTTCCGGTCGGTGCACGCGCTGCCGTTGCGGTTGCGCGGTGAGACGATCGGGGCGATGAACCTGTTCCACCGCCAACCCGGTCCGTTGCCCGAGGCCGACCTGGCGTTGGGCCAGGCACTGGCTGATGTGGCCACGATCGGGATTTTGTCCGAACGGTCCATCCGCCGCGGTGAAGTCCTCAGCGAGCAGCTGCAAACGGCGTTGACCCACCGGGCCATTATCGAGCAGGCCAAGGGAGTGCTCGCCCAGCACGGTGACCTGAGCATGCACGCCGCGTTCGACCGGCTGCGCAGCTACGCCCGCAGTCGCAACGAGCGGCTGTCTGAGGTGGCCCGCCAGGTCGTCGAGGGCGATCTGGGCGCGGACCTGCTCACCACCCCCACGGCCGACCGCACCACGTCCGAACAGCGGTAACCCGCAACGGCATTCGACACCAACCACCCCGACGCGACGTCAGCTGGCCTAGATCAGCAGCGTTCTTTGTGCCGTCCCCGGGGGGTCGGCGGGGCCAGAACCGGTCAAGACACGCCGCCCCCGACCACCGGGCCACGCTCGAAGGTGGGGCCAGAACCGAGGAGGTCAACCTCACCAACCGGAGCCAGGACAGATGACCACACTCATCCGTTCCTACTCGACCTCGAATCAGCCGTGCCGACATCTGTCGTATCGATCGGCACCGGAATCGGCAGCCGATCTGCGGGCTCTCCCGCAGAACCCCGAGCTGATCCAAGGGAAGGCACATGCCCACTCACGTGCCCGCTAGGTGGCTGGTGTGAAGCG
>QHBY01000555.1 GCA_003244245.1 Pseudonocardiales bacterium | reverse complement strand
GCCCGATGAAAGACGGAGGCCGGGGACACGGTGCCGATCGACAAGACCTCCCACTACGGGAAGCTGGCCTATCTCAACGACGGCAATCCGTCGGCCAGTGAGGACAGCTGGGATGGCTCACCGAAGGATGCCGACCGCTGGGGCATCACGTGGTCAAGGCCGTACAACCTCGACCGGGTCATCTACACGACCGGAGCGATGTTTTCCAACGGAGGCTGGTTCGCCAGCGGGTTGACCGTCCAGGTCAGGAACAATTTCGTCTGGACAACCGTCACCGGCCTCGCGGTCAACCCCGCCTACCCCTACGACGCCAACGCGGGTCCCTACCGACGGTTCACGCTGACCTTCGCCAACACCTCGGGCGATGGGGTCCGCATCGTCGGAAGACCGGGCGGCAGCGCTAGCTTCACGTCGATCGGCGAGCTCGAGGTTTACTTCGACGGTTGAGCGCGTTCATGTCAACGCGGTCGGTGGTGACCTCGGTCGGGGACGGCCCGTGCTCGAGTGCGCGGATGAAGAATCGGCGGGTGCCCGCGAGATCCCGCTTCTCGGCGACCAAAACATCGATCACCTGCCCGAACTGGTCGATCGCCCGGTACAGATAAACCCACCGCCCAGCAATCTTGACGTAGGTCTCATCCACGAACCAGCGATCACCTGACGCATGTCGGCACGGTCGTGGGCGACGACGGAGAACGCGAGCGTGTCGACGAAATCCTCGAACCGCGCGGCGAAGTTCAGCACGCGCTTGGTCAACGAACCGGCGAAGTTGTCGTGGAAGAAAGCCGCGTCCTTGGCAAACAACTCGTTCATGCCAACCACGTAAAGGTTCTCGGCCACGCGCAACGGTTCCTGTCCAGCTTCAGCGGAATATCGCCGCACTTCCGGCCCCGCCGTCACCGGCTCACCGCCGCCGGCTGGCGAGAAGAGATGAACAGCGATCATGCCCTGCTGACCATCGACCGAGATCACACACTGCGCCTGCCGGGTTAGCGGCCGCACTTCTTACAGACGAGCCCACCCCACGTGCCGTCGACGAAAACGTGCCCGTCGCACTCATAGCGGCGGTCGTGGTCGCGAATTTCTCGGTGCACCCACCCAGGCAGCTTCTCATCTTTTTCGTCGGGGTTGGACGTGGCTTTGTATTCGGCCATGAGATCTGGCTCCGTTTTCTTGCTTGAGTACCAAGACGGGTCCCGCGGGAAATGTAGTTTGGTTCACCCTCATTAGCAGAATGCCGGACGGTCGAGAGATGGTCATCATCTCTACAGGCCAGCTTTCACGTACCGCAGATCAGGCAGTGTCGCTATACTAAATGAGGTAGGCTGACGAGCTTCCTACATCTGTAGTTGACTGCGGTCAGCGGGCGCGCGGTCGCCCAGGGCGCGACCCTGCGACGCCAGCTGATCAACGTGCCAGCCCGCCTGGTCAAACCGCAACGACGACCCGTGCTACGGCTGCCCGCGCACTGGCCCCACGCCCAACCATGGCTGCGCTTATGGAACAACACCTATCCAGACCCAGGCTGAAGACTGTGTCCTACAGCGGCACACCACGCGCAGAGACGAAGAGCCCGTTAACCACCTGGGCATCCATCCCAGGCCCGCACTCTGGCCTGCACATGCTGACGCTCGGACTCGCTCATCCCACCGAGCACGCTCATCAGCATCGATGACCCACACGGCGATTTCGGCTGCAGACTTACCTTGGAAATGACTGGGCGGGCACCGTAGTCGGGGCGTTCTCCCTAGTGCTGGACTGTAGGCGGACGGCCTGCGTGGTGTATTTGATACCGCCCTTGATGGGTACAGTAGTGAATTCTACTGGGGTCCCGAAGCGTTTGAACAGGCAAGACCGGGTGAAGGTCTTGAGTTGGTCGTCCCAGTCTATGCCGGAGGTGTAGTACAGCTGGTAACTACCGTCGTTGATATTGTCGACGGTGGTGTTCGATCCCTTGCCGACATAAACGGACACGATCGATTCACCGTCCTGCACGAGCTTGACGACGGCGTCGTGTTCGGTGCCGTTGTCGATCCTGATTTGTCCATTTCCGGTTCGTCGTAGGCTGTTGAGGAGCTGACCATTGGCCAGTCGACGTTCCGGGAACTGTGTGGGGGCCAGGAGGGACTCTCCCCACTGGTAGCTCACACCCCCTCGACCCGAGCTGAAAGCCTCGCGCACCGCCCGCAGGCTGTTTACCCCCGGAGCGTTACTGACCGAAGCGATGATCGAGGGCGCCGCACACAACTCCATCGACGCCGCCTGATCGCTGCGCTGAGACAGATCCACAGCGAGCTGCCGCAACCCCGCGAGCAGGTCACGGTGCACCGTCAAGACCTCAGCGGGCGGGTCAACATCCAGCAGTCGCGCTGCCTCCACCACAACGGCGGACGCCTGTGCCAGCTCTGCGCGGGCATCCTGAGGCGATCCCGCCGTGGCGAAGCGGTCGAACGCCGCCGCCACCGCGATGTTAGCGCTCCGAAGTTTGTTCTGGTAAGCCGAGGGCGACAGGGTGATCGGCGCCGCTGTGGTGGCGACCTCGGGTGAAGTGCATCCCGCGATCGCGACGCCGCAGAGACCCAGGGCGGTGAGTGCTCGCCGCACGCCCGTCGCGCCAGGCACGTCTGCCCGGTTCCCGGTAGGCCGATCTGACCGATCAGCCGGTTGCTGCTCGTCTACGGCGCCGCGCATCAAACCTCCACTCGACCTCGATCATTGGAAGGATCGACCGGACGCCCGCGGCGCGCCCCACCTGACCACCACTGCCTGACCGGAGGTTCGCGGCCCGAGCAGGGACGCGAGTGGAAGAACTCGTCAAGGCAGTCGAAGATCGACCGGTGGGGCAACGGGCTCCTCGTCGTCGCGCATGGACAGGACCCACAGGGGGACACCAGCACAGCGGACTTCACCGTATTCCGCTCATACCCAGGTTAGGACGGTGGCTGGCGCGCTTCGCACGCGCGCCGACCCAGCGGCCACCAAGCCCCGCTGGTCGCGCAGCGGACCTGCTGGCGCGGCGACTCCTCGTTCATCCAAGTCTCGAAGCTAGTGTAGATAGATGTGTTT
>QHBY01000554.1 GCA_003244245.1 Pseudonocardiales bacterium | reverse complement strand
CACCCGAGCGACGACGACCCGGAGTGGGCCTCCCTGGCCGCGCAGTGGCTACCAAGCGTCCGGCGGATCATCGCCGAACCAGACGGCCAGCCGCTGCCGTTTGCCGATGTTCTAGAGGCCCGTCCGGCGGGGGACTTCCCGTTTCCCGACATCAAGGATCGCGGCGACATCGTCGCGCTGGCATCGTGCATGCTCGCCAGCGGAGCGGGGCTGCATCTGACCGGCGACGGAGGCGACGAAGTCCTGGGCGCCAGCCAAGCTTATATGCATGATCTAGTGAGGTCGCGGCCCTGGGCTGGGCTTTCGCATATGCGCGGCTACCATGCCCTGCGGCGCTGGCCGTGGAGCCAACAGCTCAAGTTCGTCGCGGGACGGGGCGACTACGCGTCGTGGCTGCGGCAACGCGCCGAGCACCTCGCGGAGCGCGAAGTCGCGGAGCTAAAGCATGACGCTTGGGGGCCTCGCTTTCACCTTCCGTCGTGGACCACTGCGGCGGCGGGCGAGGCGGCCCGCCAGATTGTGCTCAACATGGCGCAGACAGCGCGATCGCTGGGGGGCAGCGTAGGAGAGCATGGTGCGCTGGCCGCTGTCATCCAGTCCGGACAGGTCATGCGCGGCGTCGGCCAGTTCGCAACGGCAGCCGGGCTGCCCCTGGCCACCCCGTTCCTTGACGACGCCGTCGTCGACGCCTGCTTGAGTGTCCGTCAGGAGGAGCGTCGGAGTCCCTGGCGGTATAAGCGGCTGCTCACAACTGCGATGGCCGGCGTTGTCCCGGCCGCCATCCTGAGCCGCACCACCAAGGCCGAGACCACCTCGCTGGTGCACCGCGGCTTCGACACGCACCGGGACAAGCTGCTGGCCCTCACGGACGGCTCCAAGCTCGCTGACCGTGGGCTGATCGACACCGGTCAGCTCCGCGCGCAGCTCTCCGGGCTCTGCACCACCGATGACGTCCGAGCGCTGACGCGCACGGCCGGGGTCGAACGCTGGCTGCGCGACCTACACGAGCACCCGTTTAGCGTGCTCAACGACCATTAGTCCGCGACGACTGGAGAAGCATGCACATGCACCTGAAACCGCACGTCACGCTGACCGACACTGACACGGGAGCGGTGCTGCTCGACGGGCGTACCGGCAAGTACTTCGAGCTGAACTCCACTGCCCAGGCTGTTCTCCACGCCCTGCTCGCGGAGGATGGCCCTAACCCGATCGAGCTGCTGCTCGAGCGCTTTGAGGTCACCCGCGAACGCGCGGTGGCCGACGTCAACGCTTTGCAGTCCAAGCTCAGCCAGGCTGATCTCGTGGAGACCGCATGAGCCCACAAGTCGCCATCAAGACGCAACGCGGAAGCCTTGGACTGGGCCTGCGGGCTCAGGCCGTCGCGGCGGTCGGGGCCGCGCGGCTGCTGGCGCAGCTTCCACCAGCACGCCTGCGGCGTGTGCTCCGATCGCTCTCGCGCCACAGTCGCCCGGCCGACTACGAACAGACGGCGCGTTTCCGCAATGCGGTGACCAGCGTGAGCGTGTTCTGCGCAGGGGAAGGATGCTTGCCCCGTTCGGTGGCCATCACGCTTCTGTGTCGGACGCGTGGCACTTGGCCGACATGGTGTGTAGGTGTGCGCACTGCCCCGTGCGCTGGACACGCGTGGGTCGAGGCCGAGGGACGACCCGTCGGCGAGCCGTCCGACACCGAGACCTACCGCCGCGTCCTGTTCGTCGGCCCTGACTCGGTGCGATGACTGACTCGACCGTCCCCCTCGCGGCGCCGAACACGTCGAACGGCGCCCGCAGCGAACCGCGGTCGAGCGCCCGGAGCCTGCTGGCGCTTACCGCCGGTCACCGTCGGCAGATCGGGACCGGGCTCATGCTCACCGCCGGAGCTGCCGGAGTGAGCCTCACACAGCCGCTGCTGGCCATGAAGATCGTCAACGCGCTGACTGCCCACAAGTCGGTCGCGACACCGCTTGTCATGCTCGTGGCGGCCTTTTTCGGCAGCGCAATGCTTGAGGGCCTGTCGCGCTACACGCTTGAGCGCTCCGGCGAGAGCATCGTGCTCGACGTGCGTCGTGGCATGATCGCCACCTTGCTGCGGCTACCGATGCGTGTCCACGACCAGCAGCGCGTCGGCGATCTCCTCTCGCGGGTCTCCGCCGACAGCACGATCGTACGCGACGTGATCGCGTACGACTGCGCGCAGATTCTCATGGGCGTCATCGTCGTGCTCGGCGGCGCTGGGATGCTGATCTGGATCGACCCAACGATGGCCGTGCTGGCGCTCGCGACCATCGCCGTCGCCGGCTCGGCCGTCGCTCGCTTGTTCGGCAGGATCCGATGCGCCAGCGAGCAGGCCCAAAACGAGCTGGGCGCCATGACCGCCGACTTGGAGCGCGTGCTAGGCGCGATCAAGACCGTCCGTGCGATGCGCGCGGAGCGTCAGGAGGACATCCGCATAGGCCGACAGGCCCAAGGGGTGTTCGACAGCAATCTGCGGGCGGCGCGCATCGACGCCACCATCGGCCCCGCAATCGGCCTGGCCGCGAACGGATCGCTGATCCTGGTGCTCCTTGTGGGAAGCCTACGTGTGTCCAACGGCGCACTGTCGCTCGGCGACCTGGTCGCGTTCTTGCTTTACGTCAGCTACATGGCGAGGCCCATGGCGAACACGTTCATGCAGCTCGGAGGAGTGCAGCGCGGCCTCGCCGCCCTGACCCGCGTGCGGTACGTCAGCGATCTCGCCTCGGCACCCGGCCCGGTCAGCGCTCATGCCGCCGACCGGTCCGATTCGATCTGCGTCGTGCCTGCGCGCGAGCGGTCGCGGGACCATAGCGCCGCCCTCGAGTTTGAGGACGTGTGGTTCAGCTACGACAGCCGCCGGTCGGTCCTGCGC
>QHBY01000553.1:2579-2802 GCA_003244245.1 Pseudonocardiales bacterium | reverse complement strand
CGGAGCTTCAAAGCGGACGAACCTGGCTCCCAGCACGGGGAATCACCGCAGATCTCCATCACCTGCGTCGCGTGGGTCATCAGCCCGGGCCATAACCAGGAACGCACACGCAACGAATGCGTCGGCGGGCAGCACTCTCCCAACCCTGCGAAGACATCGCTCTCGATCTTTCGACGGTAGGAGGCAAACCGCATCAGGGGGACACCGGCCACGTCGAGGGAAC
>QHBY01000553.1:0-2569 GCA_003244245.1 Pseudonocardiales bacterium | reverse complement strand
TCCGACGCCGCTGCCGCCGCTCCTTGGGCTTCCACGTCACCGAGCCGGTGCGCCTGCACGCCGAAGGGCTGAGCGACCGTCACCGCGGTCAGTGCCACCAGGGGGACGGCGAGCTTCCAGACTCCGCTGCGTCCCCTTGCCAGCCGAGCCACCAGAGTGACCGCCCCCAGGAACAGCAGGCTCACAAATACAGCCCCCAGGCCGCCCGCCGCCACCCAGACAACTGGCAGTGCCCACAAGAGGCGCCAGCGCCAGATCCGCACGCCGCCCAGCCCGCAGGCCACCAGGAGCAGACCCAGGCTCGTGGGGACCAGCACGACCTCGCCCCAGCCTGCAATGCGGTCGAACGTCTCCACCTCGGGTCAAGCTACCGGCCGCGGCCCGCAGGCGCCGCGAGCTCCGTCCCGCAAGGTGGTCGGCATCCTCGGCGAGGAGCCAGTGGAGCCTCCCGACCACCGGTCGAGCTTCGCGGATATGCCCGGAGAACCGGAGCCCTCGCCCTACTCCCGCCTCCAGTCCTCCCGGGTAAGGCTGACGTAGTAGCTCGGAGCGCCCTCGGGAAGGTTGCGATGCAGCAGCTCCGAGAGACTCTTGGTCTCCTCGATGATCTCAATGCCCCGCTGCGAGAACGTCAGCTTCCGGTTCTCTTTCTTGCCGTAGACCTCGGGCGTGAGAAGCGGATTCGTGAGCAGCTGAGAGAATCCGTGGAGCCCCACCATACGGCCCGCCAGTGAGGGCAGCACCGAGTTGGGTCGCCTGTCCTCGGCGAACATGCCGGCGTAGAACTCGATGCCGTCCACGCTCCCGTAGAGCCTTTGCAATCCGGTCTGTATCCGCGGATCGGAGGAGATCTGATTGAACTTCGTCACACGCGGGAACTCGCACAGCTCCCTGTAGTCGTTGTAGCTCGCGAGCTCGGCAGTGCGTGAGTGCTGGATGCTCGGGATCTCCGTGCGCGGAGGGAACCAGTCGGCGGTGTTGAAGAGGCCGACCCTTCCCGCCGGCTGCCTGGAGGCGTCCTGAAAGACCGGCCCCAGCCCCCGGCTGGTCAGGATCTCCGTCTTGTTCAGCGTCTTCTCTATGGGGAGATCCTCCCCGTGAATTCGGAACGTCGTGGGTATCAGGCTGTGCCAGCGGTAGAGGAGGTTGAACTCGACAGCTCCCCAATTCGCCCGGTACCAGGGCTCGTTGTAGAAGCGGGTGGGATCGAAGCGGAACTTGAAGTGGTACGGGGCGATGTGATTGATGTACTCCTCGATGACGAGCTTGATCAGCAGCACCGTGAGGATGTTGCGGGCCGTCTCGAACAGCCGGTCGTCGTCCCAGTCGGGATGCTTGCCGGCGAGCTCGTTGGCAAGCCGGTTGTGCTCGCGAAGGAAGAGCACGTTGAGCATCGCGTAGCCCAGCTGGGAGTTCGCGGCGTCGCTGCCCATCGCGAAGAGGCGCATCCTCTGCTCAAGTGGCATCTCTTGGAAGCTGAGCGGCAAGGCCAGATCCGCGAACTCCGGCTTCGGCTGTCCGTCCTCGCCGCAGAGATGATGGGGAAAGGGCTCGCCGCCGATCTCCTGACTCTTCAGCAGCCCACCCCTACCAGCGCGCAGGCAATCGGTCGCTTTGCGGTTCAACCCGTACAGCTGGGTGAGGTCGACCTCGTGATTGGACTCGTTGCGGCGGATGTCCCGGTTCTTCTCCGGAGGGGTTGGGCGCCTGCTGCGCATGAATCCATCCGTGAACCACTGCGCGACATATGCGAACAGCACGGTCGACTTCGGACACTCGACCATCCGCTCGCCACGCGCGAAGAGGTCGGCGACGTCCTCGGGGCTGGGCAGGTTGCCGCGTTCGCGGGCCACCGGCGGCAGCTGCCGGCTGTTGTACGTCTTGTCGGTGAGCGAAGCCCACGACGTGTAGGGAGCCATGGTGCTCAGCCTGTAGGGCCGGGGAGCCGCCTTCTCGATCCCCTGGTTGATGACCCACCGGTTTGAAAAGGCGCTCCAGGCGCGGAGTCGTCTGGATGAACCGCCAAAACCCAGGGCCGTGCGTGAGGACGTAGAAGACGAGCTTGTTCGCCAAGCCGTCGCGGGCCGTGCTCCGCCTGGCCGTCTTGCGTCGGCTCACGATCGCAACCGGATTGGTCAGCCCGTCACGGAGGCGATCGGAAAGCGTCTGGGGCACGGCTCTCAATGCAGTCTAGCCTCGATCCCCGCGGCTAGCCGTCGACGACCAAGCCGTGTAATGGTCCGAGGAGCGCCATGGAACGGCGCGATACGCCGGCGAGCTCCGACAGTCGATGGGTTTGGGGTTCGCCGCGCCGGCGGCGCTCGAGCTGCTCGGTGGCAATCGGGCGCCACAGCTCATCGATGACATGGGCCGGGTCGCCGGAGACCTGTTCGATCGAGAGCTCCAGATGCTCGGCCCAGAGGCGCAGGCGGGTCTCTCGGGCAAGCCGAGGATCGCAGGTCACGACGTTCATCTCGGAGTCGTTGAAAAACGAATGCTCGTTGAGGTTCGCCGATCCCAGGGTGAGCCACTCGTCGTCGACCACGGCGATCTTGGCGTGCACGTAGAC
>QHBY01000552.1 GCA_003244245.1 Pseudonocardiales bacterium | reverse complement strand
ACGTTTCATGAAGCAGGAGCGCCATTGCGAGCGCTGTGCCGCATAACCATCCCGTTGCGAACGCCCGTCGGCGCGCTGGGCAATCACTGATCGTGATCTCCACTCGACGCGCGTTTGGCGGCTACCAGGACCCCGCTGGCCAATTCGGGTGGGCGGCCCGGCGTGTCACCGTTGTCCGGGCTGATCTTGGGTTCATGATCGTTCGGCGGTCGGTCTTCCCTTCCCCCGGCTGTGGGATGGTGCATGCTGATGTCCGTGCAGCCGCGGTCGTGGCCCGAGCCGACCCCGGAGATCGTGGCCGTGGTGCGGGCGACCTATCGGCGGCGGACGCCGCCGTTGCCGGTGACGGTGCGGGATCGGCTGGGGGAGTTGTTCCCGGACGCCGAGTTTGCTCTCGCGTTTGGGGTGCGGGGCCGGCCGGGGTGGTCACCGGGGCGGTTGGCGCTGGTCACGGTGTTGCAGATGGCTGAGAACCTGACTGATCGCCAGGCGGCGGAGGCGGTCCGGGACAAGATCTCGTGGAAGTACGCGTTGGGGTTGGGCCTCGAGGATGAGGGGTTCGACTCCTCGGTGCTGTGTGAGTTCCGGACCCGGGTCGTGGAACACGGTCTTGAGCAGCGGGTGCTGGATCTGCTGCTGGACGCGCTGAAGGGTGAGGGGCTGGTGGCGGCGGGTGGGAAGGCGCGCACCGATTCCACCCATGTGATCTCCGCGGTGCGGGATCTGAACCGGTTGGAGCTGGCCGGGGAGAGCGTGCGGGCTTGTGTCGAGGCGCTGGCCGTCGCGGCGCCGGAGTGGCTGTCCACGGTGATCGATGTCGCCGACTGGGGCCGCCGCTACGGCGTCCGGGTCGACACCTGGCGGTTGCCGACCTCGAAGACCAAGCGCGCCGAGCTGGTGGCGGCCTACGGATCTGACGCGCTGGGGCTGCTGCGCGCGGTCGGTGACGCCGCCGCACCGCCCTGGCTGGGTGAACTCCCGGCCGTGGACGTGCTGCGCCGGGTACTGGTGCAGAACTACGTGATCACCACCGATGCCGGCGGGCGGGAGGTGATCAGAGCGCGGGAGGCCGACACAGACGGTCTCCCGCCCGGCAGAGCGCGGCTGACCTCGCCCTATGACACCGATACCCGGTGGGCAGCCAAGGGTGATGAGCTGCACTGGAACGGCTACAAGGTGCACATCACCGAGACCTGTGAGGATCCCGACCCCGTCGACGGCTCATCCGTCGACGGCTCACCCGCCGATGTCCCGGCCGGGGAGCGGCCCAACATCATCGTTGGGGTAGCGACCACGGACGCGACCGTGCCGGATGCGCGGATGACCGACCCGATCCACGAAGCGCTCGCCGAGCGCGCTCTGCTGCCTGCCGAGCACTTCGTCGATTCGGGCTACCCGTCCGCGGCTCTGCTCGGCGAGAGTCTGCGCCGGTGGGGGGTCACGCTGGTCACCCCGCTGCTGGCCGATCAGTCCCCGCAGGCCAGAGCCGGCGCCGGGTATGACCGGGCCAGTTTCAGCATCGACTTCGACACCCAGACGGCGCGCTGCCCGCAGGGACAGACCTCCACCTGGTGGAACCGGGTCACCCAGCGCGGCACCGACGCGATCGTGATCAAGTTCGCTGCCCAGACGTGCCGGGGCTGCCCCGTGCGCGAGCAGTGCACCCGCTCGACCTCGGCGAAGGTCGGACGTCAGCTCACCGTGCCCCCACGCGAGGTCCACCAAGCCCAACTCGCTGCCCGCGCCACCCAGGACACCCCGGACTGGCAGGCCCGCTACGCCCGCCGGGCCGGCGTCGAGGGCACCATCCGCCAAGCCGTCGCGGTCACCGGAACCCGACGCGCCCGCTACCGCGGCCTACCCAAAACCAGACTCGAACACGTGTACTCGGCCGTCGCGCTCAACCTGATCCGCCTGCACGCCTACTGGAACGGCCACCCCCTGGATCGGACCAGAACCAGCCACCTCTCCCGCCTCGAACTTGCGCTGGCCGCCTGATCGAAATTGGCCAGCAGGGTC
>QHBY01000551.1 GCA_003244245.1 Pseudonocardiales bacterium | reverse complement strand
CAGGGCTCGTGAATAACCCTCGTCGCCGACCGCCGCATCAACACGCCGACGACAGCGCGTCAAACCAGGTCAGCCCACGGGCTGAATGGTTACCTCGAAACTCGATCGAAACCCGGATGAAAGTGCAGGGTTGACGACTGAAGGATTAGACGACTGGCGGTTCGGTAAATGACGCGGGTAAATGACACGGTCGGCCAGTATGGGCAGATGGTCATGAGGTCCGATCGGGGCCTGGAGAAGAGTAGGTTGCTTGGCGCAGGAGATGGCATAGTAGATTCATGACTCGCCAAATAATGACGGGATCGGGCGCCGAACCCGCCACGCGGAACGGGGCTTCCCCGCAAGCGGGTGCCCCCCGGCTAGGGAATGGCGCGCCCACGTCAAACGGAGCCTTGAGCAGTCCTGCGGGGGTGGGTTGGGGACTGCCGCTGGTGGTGCTGGTCGCCGGAATGTTCATGTCGCTCCTGGATACCAATATTGTCAATGTGGCCATCCCCACCATTCAGAAGGAATTCGGGGCGACCACCGACGACGTGCAGTGGGTGACCACCGCCTACGCATTGGCGCTGGGCGTCGTGGTGCCGGCCAGCGCATGGCTGGGTGACCGCTTCGGGCTGCGCCGGGTGTACAACGTGGCGCTGCTCGGCTTCGCCGCCGGGTCCGCGCTGTGCGGGCTGGCCTGGGACTTGAACAGCCTGGTGGCCTTCCGGATCCTGCAGGCAATTCCCGGCGCGGTGCTGCCGGTGCTCACGCTGACGATGCTGTACCGGATCGTGCCGCGAGAACGGATCGGCGCTGCCATGGGCCTGTATGGCCTGGGCATTGTCTTCGCCCCGGCGATCGGCCCGACCCTGGGTGGCTACCTGGTCGAGTATGTGGACTGGCGGTCGATCTTTTTCGTCAACGTGCCGGTCGGGATCCTCGCCACGGTGGCTGCGGCACTGGTGCTGCCGGCGTTCCCCGGACAGGCCGGGCGGCGGTTCGACGTGCTGGGCTTCATCACCATCGCAGGCGGGCTGTTCGCACTGCTGCTGGCGCTGTCCAAGGGGCAGTCCTGGGGGTGGGACTCGTACCGGATCCTGCTCCTGCTCACCCTCAGCGTGCTGAGCTTGGCGTTGTTCGTGGTGATCGAACTCGAGGTCGCCGACCCGTTGCTGGATCTCCGAGTGTTCCGCCACTGGTCGTTTACGCACTCGCTGCTGTTGACCGCGGTGCTGTCGGTGGTGTGGTTCGCGGTGCTGTACTACATCCCGCTGTTCCTGCAGCAGGCCCAGGGTTGGGGGGCCTTCGACACGGGACTGACCCCGCTGCCACAGGCGCTGGTGCTGGGGGTGTTGATGCCGATCGCCGGACGACTCTATGACCGCATCGGGCCCCGCTGGCTGGTGACCATCGGGTTGACGATCGCGTCCTTCAGCACCTACCAGATGCATGTCATGACTCTCGATACCTCGCGCGAGCAGATCATGTGGTGGCTCGTGTGGCTGGCCGCAGGCTTGGCGCTGGCCGTCATGCCGATCATCACCGCGGGGCTCGCGGCCATCCCGACAATCGAGGTCGGCGGGGCGAGCGTAGTCAACAACGTCGTCCGACAGATCTCAGCTTCGCTGGGGTTGGCCGTGCTCACCGAGATCTGGACCACCCAGCAGGCCCAGCAACTGGCCGGACGCGCCGCGCTGCTGCCCGGCGATGCAGGCACCTCCTACCTCGACCCGGCGTCGCCGACGGGGCAGGGCCTTTACGCCTTGCATCAACAGACCCAGCTGCACGTTTTCGTCGCCGCGATGAACGACCTGATCCTGATCGCCGCCGGGCTCAGCACGCTGGGCGCGCTGGCGGCGCTTCTGATGCGATCCGGACATCCTGCCACGGGCGCGGCAAAGCAAGCGAAGTCAGCCAGACGTCGTTAGCAAGACGACAACGGGAGCTACCGCGTCGCTGAGCAGGGGTGTTGTTCGCCACATTTCCATTGTTTAAACCACTGGTGAATACGCCGGCAGCCCGTTGAGTTGAGTTGCACTAGATCCGAACCTGTCGTAGCGTGAAACCGTGACCGACGCTCCAAAACGTGAATTTCTCTCACCTAGAACACCACACAGTTTCGCGCGCTCTGCTCATCCGCTAAGTGATGACCCGCGGTTCGAAGACTCCGACGTCCGCGCCTATTTGGGATGAGCTGGGCATCGGGATAGCTTGTTCCTGGTCCCGGCGGTCATGAAAATTGGCCGGTCCGGTGAATTGGTGGCTTCCTCGCTCGATTTCGCCGTGACCCTGCCGACGCCTCAAGAAGAGAGGTTGTTATGACGAACCTTGATTTTATCGCCGTGACGTTGCCTGGGCTTTGCGATCCCGCAATCGCCATCGCCGCCAGCCGAGCCGGAGCCGTCGGCGTCGTGGATCTGTCCTTCGTCGGTGATGAACAGCTCGCTGTGCAGGCGGTCGCCAGGCTGGCGCGGTTCGCGCGCAACCGTTGTGGGATCCGGCTCGATCCACGCGACAAGGACATAGCCGATGCGGTGATCTCGACGCTGCCATCTGTCGTCACATTCGCGATCCTCACGCCCGTGAATCACCCCGGCGATCACACAGTGCTCCGCGAGCGGGCCGAGCAGCTGCGCGCCAAGGGCGTCGAGCTGTGGCTGGAGTCGACGACGCTCGACGAGGCGCTGCTGGCCACCGCCCTGGGCTTCGACGGCGTGATCGCGAAGGGCCACGAGGCCGGCGGGCGAGTAAGCGATACCACCACGTTCGTCTTGCTCCAGCAGTTCCGGTCAGAGATCGCCTTGCCCGTCTGGGCCCAGGGTGGGATCGGCGAGCACTCTGCGGCGGCCTGCGCCATGGCCGGTGCCGCCGGTGTGGTGCTCGACGTGCAGCTCACCCTGACCCGGGAGTCGCGGCTGCCAGATCGCGTCAAGGCCGTGATCACCCGCATGGAAGGGACCGAAACGGTCTGTGTGGGGCCCGAACCCGGCCAGCGGTGGAGGCTCTACGAGCGCCCGGGCCACACCGCAGCCGAGGAACTGCGCGCGCTGGAGCGCAAGCTCGCCGCCGAGGACCCTGCCGCCGAGGACCCTGGGCCGAACCGGGCGGAAGTCTGGCGTGCGCGGCTGGCCGGCGTGGTCGGCTGGGCAGGGCCGAACAACGCCTGGCTACTTGGCCAGGACGCCTCCTTCGCCGCCCGGCTGGCCGCCCGCTTCCACACCGTCGGGGGTGTCCTGGCAGGCCTCCGGAAGGCCGTCGACGGCCACCTCACGTCGGCCGCAGCCACCCGACCGCTCGCCGAGCACGGCCCTTTGGCGAGCTCCCATGGCACGCGCTACCCCATTGTCCAAGGCCCGATGACCCGGGTGAGCGACGTCTCCGCGTTCGCGCGGGAGGTCGCCCAGGCCGGAGCGCTCCCGTTCCTCGCGCTCGCCCTCATGCGGGGACCCGAGGTCGAGACGTTGCTGCGGGAGACCCAGCGCGAGCTCGACGGACGACCCTGGGGAGCCGGCATCCTCGGGTTCGTCCCGCATGAGCTGCGTGCGGAGCAGATGGCGGTCTTCGAGCGGTATCCCCCGTCCTTCGCGCTGATCGCGGGCGGGCGGCCGGACCAAGCGCTACGCCTGGAACGCGCCGGCATTCCGGCCTACCTGCACGTCCCGTCGCCGGGCCTGCTTAAGCTGTTCGCAGCCGACGGTGCCCGCCGGTTCGTGTTCGAGGGTCGGGAGTGCGGGGGACACGTCGGCCCGCGAACGAGCTTCGTGCTCTGGAACATGATGATCGACGTCCTCCTGGAGTCGGTACCGCCGGCCGATCTGCCTGACTGCCACGTGCTGTTCGCCGGAGGGGTGCACGACGCCCACTCCGCCGCCATGGTCGCGGCGATGGCGGCGTCGCTGACCGATCGTGGCGTCAAGGTGGGCGCGCTGCTCGGGACGGCCTACCTGTTCACCCAGGAGGCGGTGGCCACCGGCGCGATCACTCCGACGTTCCAGGATGAGGCGACCCGGTGCACCGGCACCGTGCTGCTCGAAACCGGACCAGGGCACACCACCCGCTGCGCGGATACCCCCTTCGCGATCGGCTTCCGGCAGGAGCAGCAGCAGCTGATCGCGCAGGGTCATTCCGCCGAGGAGATCCGCACGCAGCTGGAAATGCTCAATCTCGGCCGGGCGCGCGTCGCCTCGAAGGGTATCGACCGCGCCGCGGAGCAGGATCCTGACGCGCCGAAGTTCGTCACTGTGGGACCCGAAGTCCAAGCCGCCCGGGGCATGTACATGCTCGGCCAGGCCGCCGCCCTGCACAGTGCCACCCTGACGCTCGCCGAACTCCACAATGACGTCTCGGTGACCGGCTCTGCGCTGTTCGACGAGCTATCGCGGCCGGAGCGCATCCGAGCGGCCGTCAGCAACCCGGGACAGCCCTGTGACATCGCCATCATCGGGATGAGCTGCCTGCTGCCCAAGGCGCCCGACCTGGGCGCCTACTGGCAGAACATCCTCGACAAGGTCGACGCGATCGGCGAGATCCCGGCGGATCGGTGGGACTGGCGGCGCTACTTCGACCCCGACCCGAACGCGCCGGACAAGATCTACTCTAAGTGGGGTGGGTTCCTCGACAAGATCGCATTCGACCCGATGCGCTACGGCATGCCCCCCAACACTTTGCCCTCGATCGAGCCTTTGCACCTGCTCGCCCTGGAGGTGGTCCGGGCGGCACTGGATGACGCCGGCTACCTCGACCGCCCCTTCGACCGTCGCCAGACCGGGGTGATCTTCGGCATCAGTGGCGTGGGTGACCAGGGCGCCGGGTACGGCGTCCGCGCCGGCCTGCCTGGCCTGCTCGGGGAGGTCGGGCCCGACATCTTCGACAAGCTCCCGACCTGGACCGAGGACTCGTTCCCGGGCATCCTGCTCAATGTCACGGCAGGGCGGGTGGCGAACCGGTTCGACCTCGGGGGGGGTCAACTACACCGTCGATGCGGCGTGTGCCGCGTCGCTGGCCGCCGTCTACCTGGCGGTCCGCGAGCTGACCGACGGCACTGCCGACATGATGGTCGTCGGCGGCGCGGACACCTCGCAGAACCCGTTCAGCTATCTGTGTTTCAGCAAGACGCACGCCTTGTCACCCCGCGGGCGCTGCCGTCCGCTGGATGCCGGAGCCGACGGCATCGTGATCAGCGAGGGGCTCGGCGTCCTGATGATGAAGCGGCTCGCCGACGCCGAGCGCGACGGCGATCGCATCTACGCCGTCATCAAGGGCGTCGGTGGCTCCAGCGACGGCCGGGACAGAAGCCTCACCTCCCCACGGCCCGAAGGCCAAGCGCTCGCGTTGGATCGGGCCTATGCCACAGCGGGGTACTCGCCGGCCACGGTCGGCCTGATCGAGGCCCACGGCACCGGGACGGCTGCCGGCGACCGGGCCGAGATCGCCACGCTCAACCTGGTCTTCGACGCGGCCGGCGCGCCCGCGCAGCAGTGTGCAGTCGGGTCGGTCAAGTCGATGATCGGCCACACCAAGGGCACCGCCGGTGTGGCCGGGCTGATCAAGGTAGCGCTCGGCTTGCACCACAAGGTGCTGCCGCCGACGCTGGGCGTCGAGCAGCCCAACCCCGCCCTCGCCCTGCCAGACAGCCCGTTCTACGTCAACAGCGAGGCGCGTCCGTGGCTTGCGGCCCCTACCGCACCGCCCCGGCGCGCCGGGGTCAGCGCTTTCGGTTTCGGCGGCACGAACTTCCACGTCGCCGTCGAGGAGTACACCGGCGATTACCTGGGGGACACGGCCGATTCCCCGATGCCGAGCTGGCCCAGCGAGCTGTTCGTCTGGTCGGCCGGATCGCGCGAGGAGCTGCGCGACCGGGTAGCGGAGCTCGATCGGGCGCTGGCCGCGGCACCGGTGGATCCGCTGTTGCGCGAGGTGGCCCGCGCGGTCTGGGTGCAGGGCGAGCCCGCTCTTGGGGTTCGGCTCGCGATCGTGGCCACGTCGATCAGCGACCTGCGGTCCAAGCTGGTCAGCGCGGGCGACACGCTGGCCACCCCGGACGCCGAGGTCTGGGATCGCCGCGGGATCTACCTGACCACCACGCCGTTGGCCGCCCAGGGATCCATCGCCTTCCTCTACCCCGGCCAAGGCTCGCAGCACCCCGGCATGCTCCGCGACCTCGCCATCGGCTTCCCTGAGGTCCGGCAGGCGTTCGAGTCGGCCGACGCGGTCCTGGCGGATCAGCTGGACAAGCCGCTGTCCGCCTACGTCTTCCCGCCGCCGGTCTTCGGCCCGGACGACAATCGGGCCAACGCTGCGGCGCTGCGGCAGACCGACCTGGCCCAGCCTGCCTTGGGTGCGGCGGGGATGGGGCTGTCGAGGCTGCTCGCCGCGGTGGGGGTGCGCCCCGATGTGACCGCGGGGCACAGCTACGGCGAGTACGTGGCGCTCTGCACTGCGGGCGTGATCGACGAGGACACCCTCTACCGCCTGTCGCATGCGCGGGGCCGGTGCATCATCGACGCTGCAGGGTGCGGCCTCGGCACCAATGCTGCAGAGCGTGACCTCGGCACGATGGCCGCGGTGTCGGAGTCCCCGGCCCGGTTGCACGACGTGCTCGGCGCCACTGCGGACGTCTGGGTGGCCAACCTCAACGCGCCGAAACAGACCGTGATCTCCGGGACCCGGCCCGGGATCGAGCGGGCGGTCGGACTTCTCAATGGCGCTGGGATCCCGATGAAGATGCTCGGCGTGGACTGCGGGTTTCACTCCCCGCTGGTCGCCCCCGCCCGCGATCGGCTCGCGCAGGTGCTAGCCGGCGTACCCATCGCGGCCCCGACACTGGCGGTCTACGCCAACACCTCCGCCATGCCCTACCCGGCCGAGCCGGCGCAGATCACCGATCTGCTCACGGAGCACTTGGTGCGGCCGGTCCGCTTCGCCGAGCAGGTCGAGCAGATGCATGCCGCAGGCGCCCGCCTGTTCGTGGAGGTGGGCCCCGGTGGGGTGCTGACCGGCATCGTCGGCCAGGTACTCGACACCAGGGCGCACCTCGCCGTGCAGACCCAGGACCACAGCTGCGGGTTCACCGCGTTGCAGCACGCCCTGGCTCAGCTCAGCGCGCACGGCGTTGCCCTCGACCTCGACCGGCTCTTCGAGGGCAGGGTCGCGCGGCACCTACGATTGGACGCCTTGGGTGAGGACCTCGCCCCGGCGCCGCTGCCTGCGACCACCTGGATGGTCCACGGCGGCTCGGCGCACCCCCTGCATCCGCTGGCAATCCCGGTCCAGCGATCCGCGCCGGCTCGCTTACCGGCGCCCGTCCCGTCCACACCGGCACGGCCACCGGCGCCGGTCGCATCCATGCCGGCAGTCCCCTCCGCGCCGGCACGACCACCGGCATCCGTCCCATCAATGGCCGCCCCCTCTGTGTCGGTCCCTGGACCGGCCGAGCAGCCGCAGCTGGGCAAGGATGCGACCCCGCTGCGCTTCCAGCAGCTCATGACCAAGTTCCTAGATGTCCAGCAAGAGGTCATGGTCGCCTACCTGCAGGGCTCCCAGAACGGCTCTGGTCCAGCTGCGAAATCCGCCGCTCCGGCGGGGCGCCCGGCCGCAGAGTTCGTCGCCTCCCCGGTCGCAATGCCCACGGTGCCCCCGGTAGCGGCGCCCATTCCGGCAACCTCTGCGCCGCCGCGAGCTGATCAGGTCGCCGGTGAGCTGGTGCGGCTGGTGGCGGAACGGACCGGGTACCCGCCGGAAATGCTCGGCCTTGACGTCGACATGGAGGCCGATCTGGGCATCGACTCGATCAAACGGGTCGAGATCCTGGCCGCGGCGACGCAGTCGTTCCAGCTGGATCCCACCAAGCCGACAACGGTCAGCGAAGAACACATGGAGGTTCTGACCAAGGTCAGGACCCTGCGGGGACTTCTCGAGGCGTTCCTGGCGATGGACCCGGCTACCAGCAACGGCCAGGTCCCGGCCTCCGGCAACGGCCAGGTCCCGGCCTCCGGCAACGGCCACGTTGCGGTCACTGGCAACGGCGACGCCCAGCCCGCTACCACCGTGGTAGCGGCGCCCGTGTCAGCGGCCCCTGCGCCGCCGCGTGCCGATCACGTTGCCGGTGAGCTGGTGCGGCTGGTGGCCGAACGGACCGGGTACCCGCCCGAGATGCTCGGCCTCGACGTCGACATGGAGGCCGATCTGGGCATCGACTCGATCAAACGAGTCGAGATCCTGGCCGCGGCCACGCAGGCCCTCCAGCCGCACTCCACCGAGCCGGCAACGGTCAGCGAGGAACGCATGGAGGTCCTGACCAGGGTCAGGACCCTGCGGGGCCTCATCGAGGCATTCCTGGCGATGGACCCGGCCGCCGGCAACGGCAACGGCCACGCCCCGGTCCAGCCCGCCACAACACCCCCGGCGACGCACGTGGCGGCCGAGACAGCCGCCACTGAGGTGCCCCGTTTCCTCGCGACCGTCGTGGACGCCCCGCTCGGTACCGCGACCACGGCGCTGTCGGGGGTAGTCGCGATCACCGACGACGGGCAGGGCGTCGCCACCGCGCTGGCCGGATCGCTGCGCGGCCAAGGGATCGAGGTCGCCCTGATCCGCCACCGGTCCGGCCCGCTGGACATCGGGCCGGAGGGGTACGCGGCATCGCTCGACGACGCGCAGGCCACCCGCGGCCTCATCGACGCGATCCGGCAGCGGCAGGGAGCGATCTCGACCCTCGTGCACCTGCTCCCGCTGTGCGCGGGGCCATCCTTCGAGACGCTCGACGTCGGCGACCAACAGGCCCGGGTCGACCTGGAGGCGCGGTCGCTGCTGCACCTGGCCCAGGCAGCGAGCACCGAACTGCGCAGACCTGGCGTGGTGAGCCGGTTGCTAGCCGCCGTCCGGATGGATGGTGGGTTCGGCTATCACGATCCCGGCACGCCGTTCCAGCCGAGCCAGGGGGCAGTGACGGGCCTGGTCAAGACGCTGGCAGGCGAGTGGCCGGAGGTCCGGTGCAGGATCGTCGACCTGGATCCGGCAATCCATAACGCCGGCGAGCTGATCGCCGCGGAGCTGCGATCCGACGATCGTCAGATCGAGGTCGGATGGTCCCCGGGCCGTCGGCGTGCGGTGCGGCTCGGGCCCGTCCCGTTGCCGGCCACGGGCAGCGCGGAACCGATGATCACCTCGGACTCCGTCGTGCTCATCGTCGGTGGTGCCCGGGGCATCACGGCCGGCGTGGCCCGCGAGATCGCTCGGCGCTGCCAGCCGACGATCGTCATCGTGGGCCGCTCCAGCGCCCCCGAGGACGGCGAGGCCACCGACACCGCCGGGATCACCGATCCGAGAGCGTTGCGGATGGCGCTGGCCACCCGGTTGGGTTCTGCCTCGGCTGGGCGGGCCGGCTCGCCGGCCACCCCAGCCCAGGTGGAGCCCGCCTACCGGCGCCTGCTCGCGGATCGACAGGTACGGGCCAACCTGGCGGCCATCGCCGAGTTGGGCGCGCGGGTCCACTATCACCAGCTCGACGTCCGGGACGCCGACGGCGTCGCCGAGCTCGTCGAGGACATCTACGCGGTATACGGCCGGATCGACGGCGTCATCTACGGGGCCGGGGTCATCGAGGACAAGCTGATCGAGGCCAAGACCACCGATTCGTTCGACCGCGTCGTCCAGACCAAGACGGTCGGTGCCTTCGCCCTGGCCCGCGCGCTGCGGCCGGAGAGCCTGAGGTTCTTGGTGCTGTTCTCCTCGATCAGCGCGCGTTTCGGCAATCCCGGGCAGGGCGACTACGCGGCCGCCAACGAGGTGCTCAACAAGCTCGCGGCGTGGCTAGACGCACGCTGGCCGGGCCGGGTGACGTCGCTGAACTGGGGCCCCTGGAAGACCGACGGGATGGTCTCCGCCGAGGTGGAGCGACTGATGAACAGCCGCGGTGTGCAACTCATCCCGTTCGATCGTGGAGTCGCCGCGCTGCTCGACGAGCTGGACCGGGGCCACAAGGGAGACGTCGAGGTCCTGCTCGGCTTCGGACCCTGGCAGGTGGCCATCCCACTGCTGGAGGACGCGACGGTCACTCAGTCGCCCGACGGTATCGCCCTGACCCGGATCCTCGATCCGGACCGTGACATCTATCTGCGCGATCACTGCCTGGAACAGCACCCGGTGCTGCCGATGGCGGCCGCGATGGAACTGATGGCCGAGGTCGCGGCCGTGACCAGACCCGGGTACGAGGTCACCGAACTGCGCGGGTTGCAGCTGCTGCACGGGGTGGTTCTGGACGACGGTCCCCGGCCGATCACCGTGCGGACCGCAAGCGGCCCGCCGGTCGACGGCGGCGGGGTCGCTGTTGATGTGACCATCGTCGACGACCGCGCCGAGCGGGTCTCCTACCGAGCCGGGGTCGTCCTGCGCCGAGCACTGCCCCCAGCGCCACCAGCGCCGGCCCGCTCGTCATCCGGACTCGATCCGTTCCCCATGACCGTCGAGCAGGCATACGACGAGCTGCTGTTCCACGGACCGCTGCTGCACGGGATCAGCCGGATCGAGGGGATCAACGACGACGGGATGGTCGCAACGCTGCTGCCGTCGGCGCCCCAACACTGCCTGGCAGGTGCTGGACCAGGCTCGTGGATCGTCGACCCGGTACTGCTCGACAGCGGCTTCCAGCTCGCCCTGCTCTGGGCCCGCATCCGCCTGGACATGACTCCGCTGCCAGCCCGAATCCGCAGCTACCGCCGCTTCGCGGCGCTGCCCGACGGGCCGGTGAACTGTGATCTCCGGGTGGGGGTGCGCGCCGGGGGGCACATCCTCGACGTGCAGCTGGCATTCCTGGACCCCCGCGGACGGCTGTTCGCGTTCATCGAAGGGATGGAGCTGACCGGTAGCCGATCCCTGAACCGGCTGGCAGGTGCAGTGTCGGGAGGGAGTGGTCGATGAGTACGCACGGTGATATCGCCATCGTCGGCATGGCCGGTGTTTTCCCCAAGGCACCCGATATCGCGGCGTTCTGGGAGAACATCCTCGCCAAGGTGGACGCGGTGACCGACGCGCCGCCGCTGTGGGGCGCCGATCTCGTCTACGATCCGGCATCGTCGGCCTCCAACCGCATCTACACCAAGCGCGGCGGCTTCATCAGCGATCTCTCCCATTTCAACCCGCTCACCTACGGCATCCCACCTCGGTCGGTCGAAGGAAGCGACCCCGAGCACTTCATCGCCTTACGGATCGCCTACGAAGCCCTCGCTGACTCGGGTTATCTCGACCGGCCCTTCAACCGGGAACGCACCGGCGTGATCCTCGGACGCAGCACCGTGGGCAACCGCTGCACGGCTGCGGTCTTCCAGCACGGGCTGGTGATCGATCAGACGATCCGCCTGCTCACCACCCTGCACCCGGAGTACTCCGCCGAGGAGCTTGAACGGATCGAAAAGGAACTGCGGGCCGACCTGCCACCCTTCAACGCAGAGACCGCCCCTGGCCTGGTCCCGAGTGTGATGTGCGGGCGCATCGCCAACCGTCTCGACCTGATGGGCCCGGCTTACACCGTGGACGCCGCCTGTGCGTCCTCCCTGCTCGCCGTCGAGCTTGCCATCTCCGACCTCGCCAGCGGGAAGGTGGACATGGCACTTGCCGGTGGCGTGCAGACGTCCACCACCTTCATGATCGGAATGATCTTCTGCCAGCTCGGCGCGCTGTCCCGGCAGGGCAAGGTCGGATCGTTCAGCCCCGACGCTGACGGCACGCTGCTCGGCGAGGGCGCCGGGATCCTTGTGCTCAAACGCCGCGAGGACGCCGAGCGGGACAACGACCGGATCTACGCCCTGCTCAAGGCGGTCGGGATGTCCAGCGACGGGCGAGCGGTCGGGATGCTGGCCCCGCGCGTCGAGGGCGAGGAACTGGCGATGCGCCGGGCATACGAGCTGGCCGGAATCGCACCGAAGACGGTGTCGCTGGTCGAGGGACACGGTACCGGGACCCTGGTCGGCGACGCGATCGAGCTGCAAGGGCTCGGTCGGATCTTCGCCGCGGACGGCGACGGGAACGATCCTGGGGGCAACGACCCCGACCACGCACAGCCGTGGTGTGCGCTGGGCTCAGTTAAGTCGATGATCGGCCATCCGATCCCCGCGGCCGGCGCGGCGGGGCTGATCAAGACCGCGCTGGCGTTGTACCACAAGGTGCTCCCGCCGACCCTGCACGCCGATGCGGGCAACCCGAAGCTCGAGTCCACTCCCTTCTACCTCAACAACGAGACACGACCCTGGATCCACGGTGGCTCGGAGCCCCGCCGTGCGGCTGTGAGCGCGTTCGGCTTCGGGGGGATCAACGCCCACGCCATCCTCGAGGAACATGCCGGTAACGGGGACCTTCATGGGCTCGGGGGCGAAGCGAACCGGCCACACCTGCACCGCAACTTCGACGCCGAGGTCGTGGTGTTGTCGGCCGAGGACCGGGGAGAGCTGCTCGCCCGTGGTGCCGAGCTGCGGCGGCTGCTGGCCGACAACCCGGACCTGGCACTCGTCGACCTCGCCTACACGCTGAACTGTCCGGAATCGGTGATTGCTCCCACCCCAGCCCGGCTCGCGATCGTGGCCTCGTCGATCGCCGACCTCGGGGCCAAGCTGGAACATGCCCTGGGCCGACTCACCGACCCAGGCTGTCACCGCATCGAAGAGCCCACCGGCATCTACTACACCGATACCCCGCTGCATGCTCCGGGCGCGGTCGCCTTTCTGTTTCCCGGCATGGGCAGCCAGTACGTCAACATGCTTGCCGATCTCTGCATTCACTTCCCCGCAGTCCGCGCCTCGTTCGACCAGATGGACCGCGTGTTCGCCCAGCAGAATCGCGGATATCTCCCCAGCCAGGCAATCTTCCCGCCGCCCACCGGGCAAACCGTCGACCCGGCCCTGCTGTGGTCGACGTCGTGCGGATTCGCGGCCGTCATCGCTGCGAACCACGCGCTGCGCAGTCTGATCAACGCGCTTGGGATCGAGGCGGACGCGGTACTCGGCCACAGCATGGGCGCGCATTCCGCCCTGGGTGAGGCACGCATGAGGTCAGTGGACGAAGCCGAAGTCGTCGACCATTTCCTCGCCATGAACAAGTGTTACGAGCGGCTCCGCGCCGAAGGTCTCGTCCCGACCGGTGCCCTGCTCGCGATCATCACCTCCGAGCGGGAGCGGGTCCTGGCCGTCGTCGAACGCAGTGCCGGCGCCCTGACCATGGCCATGGACAACTGCCCGCATCAGATGGTGCTCGGCGGCGGTGTCGAGGCGGTCGGCGCCGCTGCCGATGAGCTCCGGCAGGCCGGGATCTCGTGCACGGCATTGCCCTTCGATCATCCATACCACACCGCTGCATTCGACACATTCGCCGAGCGCCTGGGTGAGATGTACGAGAGCGAGGCGCAGCTCGAGCTGACGCCGTCGCCCATCGCCTTGTACTCGTGTGTCACAACAGAGCTCTGCCCGAATGAACCGGAGGCCGTGGTCAGGCTGGTGACCGACATACTGTCCCACCCGGTCCGGTTCCGGGAGTCGATCGAGGCGATGTACCGCGACGGCGTGCGGATCTTCGTCGAAGTCGGTCCGCGCGGCAGCCTCTCGGCGTTCGTCGACGACACGCTGCGCGGGATGCCGCACCTCGCGGTGCCGTCCAACGTCGACGACCAGTCCGGCCTGACCCAGCTCGCTCATCTGGTGGGGCTGCTGGCCGCGCACCACGTGCCGATGGACCTCCAGGCGCTCTACGCCCACCGGTCGCCACAACGGCTGCCGATAACGGACGGCCGGATGCCACCTCAGTCGGCAACCGACGACCGCGGGGCGCTGCTCGCCGTCCACCTTCCACTGCTCGAGCTGGACCAACCGCTTCGGCCAGCCAAGAGCCAGACCGCCGTCTCTGCCGAGCCCGCCAACTTGGCCCAACCCACCGCCCTGACCCGACCCGCCGCCTTGGCCCAGCCGGGCGCGCCTGGCCGGGAAGAGGTGATGCAGGCGTACCTCGCCACGATGGACCGGTTCCTGGACGTTCAGCGGTCCATCATCGACACCCCGCCGCCAGCCGGGGATCCACTCCCCGTACCGACCGTCGAGCCGCGGTTCCCGTTTCTCGGCTCGGTGGTGTCGAGCATCGAAGGCGAGGAACTAGTAGCGATCCGCCGGTTGGACGTCGACGAGGACCTGTATCTGCATGACCACACCTTCGGGCGCCAGATCTCGCTGACCGACGAGTCGCTGCTCGCGCTTGCGGTCGTCCCCTTCACCGTCAGCATGGAGATGCTTGCCGAGGCAGCGGCGGCGCTGTGCCCGGGTCAGCTGGTCGTCGGCATGCGCGACGTCCGTGGTCATCAGTGGATCGGCCTGGATGAGGGCCACGCCACGCTGCGCCTGGTCGCCCGGCGGGACCCGACCGGGGACGGCCGGGAGGTGAAAGTCGAGCTGCAGCGCCTGAGCGAGGATGCCACCGTCGGCAGCCAGGCCGGGACGCTGGTGTTCGAGGGGGTGGTCTGCTTCGCCGACTCATACCCCACGCCGCCGGCACTCACCCCGCTCACTCTGACCGCGGAGCAGCCCTACGCGCAGAGCGCCGCAGCCCTCTACGCATCAGGGCGGATGTTCCACGGCCCGCGCTTTCAGGGCGTCGTCTCGCTGGCTCGTTGGGGCGAGGACGGGACCGAGGCCACCTTGCAAACCCTGCCCACCGACGACCTGTTCGCCTCGACACCCGCACCCACCCTGGTCACCGATCCGGTGCTGCTGGACGCTGCCGGGCAACTCGTCGGCTTCTGGGCGATCGAGCGCCTCCGCTACGGCGTCGGTACCTTCCCGTTCGCGCTCAAAGAGCTCCGGTTGTTCGGGCCGACTCCGGCTCCGGGCACACCGGTGCGGGTACCGGCCCGGATCGCCTTCGTCAACGAGCAGCAGGTTCGCGCGGAAATCGACCTCGTCGGGCCGGACGACCGCCTGCTGGCCCAGCTGGTCGGCTGGTCCGATCAATGCCTCGACCTGACCAAATCGCTATCTCAGGCGATGAAAAGCTCCCATGACCAGGCGGCGCTCGGCGCGCCGTGGAAGGCGCTGACCGACGGCCTGCCAGCAGCTGAGACGTTCGTCTGCTGGCGCATCGACGAGCTACCACCGGACGCCTTGGCCGCGTACGGCCGGATCCCGCAGCGGATCCTGGCCATGTGGATTCTCAGCCGGCGGGAGCGGGTCACCTGGGCCGGCCTGACGGCCTCCGAGCAGCGTCGCAGTGAATGGCTGCTGGGACAGGCGACGGCCAAGGAGGCGGTCCGTGTGGTGCTGCGCAGCGCCGTCAATCTGGACCTCTATCCGGCCGACATCGCCGTCATCGCCGACGAGCACGACAACCTGGTGGTCGCCGGGTCCTGGACCTCGGGAATCGAGCGGGCGCCGCTGGTGTCGCTGACGCTGTGTGACGGCGTCGCGGTGGCGATCGCCGGTGCTGACCCGCGCTGCCAGGGCGTCGGGATCCATCTCGGGCGCCTCGAGCGTACCGACCTCACGGACGCAGCCGGGCCGGGACAGCAGGAGCGGGCCCTGCGCCTGCGGTGCGCAGAGGAAGCGGCCGGCAAGGCCCTCGGGTGTGGCTCCGAAGGCCTTGCTGGCTTGGAAGCCCTAGATGATCTATTCCAAG
>QHBY01000550.1:6661-9108 GCA_003244245.1 Pseudonocardiales bacterium | reverse complement strand
CGCTCGCAGATGATGCCCTTGAAGCGGACGCGCTTGTACTTGCCGCAGTAGCATTCCCAATCCCGGGTGGGACCGAAGATTTTCTCGCAGAAAAGCCCGTCCTTCTCCGGCTTGAGCGTGCGATAGTTGATGGTCTCCGGCTTCTTGACCTCACCGAAGGACCACTGACGAATGTCCTCTGCGGTCGCAAGGCCGATGCGGAGCTCGTCGAAGAAGTTGACGTCAAGCACGTCTCGTTCCTTCTCCCCGTGTTGTCGAAAACACTGGTTGTAAATAAATCCGGAAAATCCTGATGGCTGGTACGTCCGGCGCGAGGGTGGGCGGGAGGTCCACCCCCGCGCCGGACGCGGTCTGGGAGCCGGTTACTGCACGACGTCGTCTACCGACGGCGACTCGTTGCGAGACAGGTTGATGCCGAGGTTGGCGGCGGCCCGCTCCAAGTCCTCATCGTCGGAGTCCCGCATCTCGATCGCTGCGCCGTCGCTGGAGAGCACTTCTACGTTGAGACACAATGACTGCAGCTCTTTGAGCAACACCTTGAACGACTCGGGAATTCCAGGCTCGGGAATATTCTCGCCCTTGACGATGGCCTCATACACCTTTACCCGGCCGAGAACATCGTCGGACTTGATCGTCAACAGTTCCTGCAGGGTGTACGCGGCCCCGTAGGCCTGCATCGCCCAGCACTCCATTTCGCCGAAACGCTGACCACCGAACTGCGCCTTTCCGCCCAACGGCTGCTGCGTGATCATCGAGTAGGGACCGGTCGAACGAGCGTGGATCTTGTCATCGACCAGGTGCAGCAGCTTGATGATGTACATGTAGCCGACCGCGACCGGGAAGGGGTATGGCTCACCGGTGCGACCGTCGTACAGCTGCGCCTTGCCGTCCGGTCCGACCATCTGGTCGCCGTCCCGGTTGGGCAGGGTGGAGCTGAGCAGACCGGTGATCTCCTCTTCCTTGGCGCCGTCGAACACCGGAGTGGCGACGACGGTGCCAGGCTCGGCCTGGTGCAGCTCCTCGGGCAACCGTGCGGCCCACTCCGGCTCACCGTCGATCTTCCATCCGCGCTTGGCGATCCAGCCGAGGTGCGTCTCCAGGATCTGGCCGATGTTCATCCGGCGCGGGACGCCGTGGGTGTTGAGGATAATGTCGACCGGAGTGCCATCGGGCAGGAACGGCATGTCCTCCACTGGAAGGATCTTGCCGATGACGCCCTTGTTGCCGTGCCGGCCGGCGAGCTTGTCACCGTCCTGGATCTTGCGCTTCTGCGCGACGTACACCCGGACCAACTCGTTGACGCCGGGCGACAGCTCGTCGTCGTCCTCACGGGAGAACACCCGAATGCCGATGACCTTGCCGGTCTCGCCGTGCGGCACCTTGAGGCTGGTGTCGCGGACCTCGCGAGCCTTCTCCCCGAAGATGGCGCGCAGCAGCCGCTCCTCCGGGGTCAACTCGGTCTCGCCCTTGGGCGTCACCTTGCCGACCAGGATGTCCCCGGCCTGCACCTCGGCACCGATCCGGATGATGCCTCTTTCGTCCAGATCTGCTAGTACTTCTTCGGAGACGTTCGGGATGTCCCGGGTGATCTCCTCAGCACCGAGCTTGGTGTCCCGGGCGTCGATCTCATGCTCGTCGATGTGGATCGACGTAAGCACGTCGTCCTGCACGATACGCTGGCTCAGGATGATCGCGTCTTCGTAGTTGTGCCCCTCCCACGGCATGATCGCCACGAGCAGGTTCTTGCCCAGAGCCATCTCACCGGAGTCGGTGCACGGCCCGTCGGCGATTACCTGGCCTACCTCCACCCGATCACCCTCGGACACGATGGGTCGCTGATTGTTGCAGGTGCCCTGGTTGGACCGGTGGAACTTGTGCATCCGGTAGGTCTGCCGGGTGCCGTCATCGGCCATGACGGTGACGTAGTCGGCGCACAGTTCCTCGACCACGCCGGCCTTGTCGACCACCACGACATCGCCGGCGTCCACCGCGGCGCGAAGCTCCATACCGGTTCCGACCAGCGGAGACTCGCTGCGCAGCAGCGGCACTGCCTGACGCTGCATGTTGGCCCCCATGAGGGCACGGTTGGCGTCGTCATGCTCGACGAACGGGATCATCGCGGTGGCGACCGACACCATCTGCTGCGGCGAGACGTCCATGTAGTCCACGCCCTGCGGGTCGATGTAGTCGACATCGCCGCCCTTGCGTCGGACCAGCACGCGCTCCTCAGCGAAGTAGCCATCCTCGCCCAGCACCGCGTTGGCCTGCGCCTTGACGTACCGGTCCTCTTCGTCGGCGGTCAGGTAGTCGATCTGCTCGGTGACCTGACCGTCGACGACCTTGCGATACGGCGTCTCGATGAAACCGAACGGATTGACCCGGGCGTAGGACGACAACGACCCGATCAGCCCGATGTTCGGGCCCTCCGGCGTCTCGATCGGGCACAT
>QHBY01000550.1:0-6582 GCA_003244245.1 Pseudonocardiales bacterium | reverse complement strand
CTGGTCCATGAACTGCGACAACTGAGAGGTACCGAAGAACTCCTTGATCGCCGCCACCACAGGACGGATATTGATCAGGGTCTGCGGCGTGATGGCCTCGACGTCTTGAGTGGTCATTCGCTCCCGAACGACCCGCTCCATCCGCGAGAGCCCGACCCGGATCTGGTTCTGAATCAGCTCGCCCACCGTGCGCAACCGGCGGTTGCCGAAGTGGTCGATATCGTCGGTCTCCACCGGCACCACGTCGCCCGGCGCTCCGTTTGCCGCCGGCATCGTCGTCTCGCCGGCATGCAGCCGGACGAGGTAGTCGATGGTGGTGACGATGTCGTCCTCGCTGAGCACACCATTGCGGTGCGCCAAGGCCAGGCCCAGCTTCTTGTTGGCCTTGTAGCGTCCGACCTTGGCCAGGTCGTACCGCTTGACCTTGAAGAAGAGGTTCTCCAGCAGCGCCTGTGCGCTCTCCTTGGTGGGCGGCTCACCCGGACGCAGCTTGCGGTAGATGTCCAGCAGCGCCTCGTCGGGCCCGGCGGTGTGGTCCTTCTCCAGGGTGGCGAGCAGCGTCTCGGAATGCGCGAAGCGCGCGGCGATCCGCTCTGTCGTCCAGCCCAGGGCCTTGAGCAGCACGGTCACCGGCTGGCGACGCTTGCGGTCGATCCGCACGCCGACCGTGTCGCGCTTGTCGACGTCGAACTCCAGCCAGGCGCCACGGCTCGGGATGATCTTTACGCTATAAACGTCCTTGTCGGTGGTCTTGTCCACAGCGTGATCGAAGTACACGCCGGGCGAGCGGACGAGCTGGGACACCACGACCCGCTCGGTCCCGTTGATGATGAAAGTGCCCTTGTTGGTCATCATCGGGAAGTCACCCATGAACACCGTCTGTGACTTGATCTCACCGGTGTTGTTGTTGGTGAATTCGGCCGTGACGAACAGCGGTGCGGCGTAGGTCATGTCCTTGTCCCGGCACTCCTCGACGGAGGCCTTCACCTCGTCGAAGCGAGGGTCGGAGAAGGACAGGGACATCGAGCCGGAGAAGTCCTCGATCGGAGAGATCTCCTCGAGCACCTCGGCGAGACCGCCGATGGGTGCCTCGTCACCGGCCTCGATGCGGCGCTGGTACCACTGGTCGGCACCGATCAACCACTCGAAGGATTGGAGCTGCAGGTCCAGCAGATCGGGTACCTGGAGCGGCTCGCGGATCTTCGCAAAAGACGGCCGGGCCGGAGCTCCCGGGAGGCGGGATGCCGAGTTGTTCGCAGCAGAGGTCTTGGTCGGGCGGGAGACTGCCAAGATTGCGTCCTTCCGAACACTAGCGCTGCCGAGCGCAGGACCTCGTGGTCTCCTCGGACCACACTCCCGGCGCGGTGTTGGTGCAGTAGCTGATGTAGTTGTTAGTGTCGTTTGCGGTTGTTACCTCAGGTTTGCCACCTCAGGCTGATACCATTGGCGCAGCCCGACGAACCCTGCACGCAGGGAAACCCTGATCGAGGGCACCCCAATGAACCTGTGCGCAGGGAAGCGAGGAGAGGGCAGCGCAAAGAAGCAGTCTAACCGCTAGGACGGCGACTGTCCAGCGCCGTACTGAGACGGCGCGAGCGTGGTCCTAGGGTGACCTGCCAGACGCCCCCCGTCAAGGGTGCATCGTCCGGTCAGTGGTCGGATGTGCGCGATCAGCGGCAATTCAGCTGATCGGTGCGGCCGATCTGAGCCGATGCGACGAGCGCCTCGGAACAACTCAGAACGGCTCCGCGTCGGCGATCTTCCAGCTACCGTCCACCAGCTGCGCCGTGACGGAGAGCCTGCCCGAGGCCAGAAGTGGCTTGGCCTGGCCCCCCTGGTGGGCTTGTTGGTCGAGGAACACCACCACGATGGCCCGGTCACCGTCGAGCTCCTTGACCGCAAGAGCCGGCACCGTCGCCACCACCACGGCCTGTTGTGGTGGCGCCAGCGCGCGCACCCGAGCGAACTGTTGATGAAAACTTTGGACGTACTGGCCGGTGATGACCTTGGAGGCGGCTCGCTCGTTGTCATCCAACCGGGCGTAGTCATAGGAGAAGACGCGTTGCACCGCTTCGCGTACCTGGCCGCTGACCGCAGTGGTGGTGCCGGCATCCACCAGCGCCTCGTTGCTCGCCGCCGCGGACCCACCCAGTTGGTTGGCCTCGCCGCGGAACCAGGCCGCGAGACCGAGGGCCATCACCACCGCAGCAATCAGCGCCACCAGCGTCGCCACCGCGGTTACCCGTCGCGGCGGCTTCGCCATCTCCTCGGTGGACCCACGTTGTACTGCGGCCGGGATGGTCATCTTGGGGCTTTCTCCCTATTCCGGAGCCTGACTCGGGACCTACTTCTGGGGCTTACTTCAGGGACCTACCTCGGGGATGTGGCCGGGGGACATGGTCCAGGCTCTGAGTACCCGTCGCCGACCGGCGTCAACGTGCCGACCTTCCAGGCATCACCCACACGAATCATGTCGAGGCGGACGCGCCGGTGCACACAGCTCGGGTCACCTTGTTCGGCTTGCGAGGTGACGTCCACCCCTACCAACACCTGTGCGGTGCCGGCGCCCTCGTTGAGGGACGCGACCGCGGCGTCGAGAACTCGTGCGGTGGTGATCGCTGCCGAGTCGGTGATCGCGCGGGCGTAGGAGTCTCGGTTGGCGTGCAGCTGGGTGAGAAGCGACCCGGCTGCGGACTGCTCCCACAGCGTCAGCCCATCCTGCACCCGCCGATAATCGAGCGTGTTGAGGGTGAGCATGGACCGTTGAGCGTCGCGCGAGACGTCATCACGGTCCATGCCCAGCGACAGAGATCCGTCGTGCGCGGCCCGGTACCAGGACACGGCGAACCAGCCCGTGGCGGCGAAGGCGACCACGGCGACCACCGCGACCGCCAGAATCGCGGTCCGCAGCGGACCGCCGGGGAAAGGCCGCCCCAGGGCGGCGCGTGTGGTGGCGATGCTGGTCATGGTCATCCAGAGTAAAGAGGTAGGGGTGATGGCGACCGCGGGCGGCTCGGGGGTTCACAGGATCGCGGTCACCTACGCCGAGGAGGTAGCAGGTGAGCACCAAACGGAGCACGAGACATGAGCAGGGACACCGGAACGTCGGGCCAGGACGGTTCACGTACTGGCAAGCCTGGCTTCCCGCGGACCAGGCCCGAGCGCTCGTCATCATCGTGCACGGTATCCATGAGCACTCGTCGCGCTACGCGCACGTGGGCACCCGGCTGGCCGATGCGAACTTCGCGGCCTATGCCGCCGACCACCGCGGGCACGGCCGATCCGGCGGGCGACGAGCCAATATCGAGCGGATGACTTCGATCATCGAGGACCTGAGCTCCTTCGTGCTGTTCGCCGCGCAGCGACATCCCGGTCTGCCGGTTTTCATGGTCGGTCACTCGCTCGGCGGCCTCATCGCGCTGCACTATGTTACTGAACCCCATGTCACCGAACCCCGCGCCACCCAAGCGCGCGTCTTGCTCGATGGGCTGGTTGTGTCGGGGCCGGCAGTGGAGGTCACGGCCGGCTCGGCGCTGCAGCGACGGCTTGCCGGACTGCTCTCGGCGCTGGTCCCCAACCTGGGAGTCGCCGCCATCGGTGCAGAGCAGAAGATCAGCCGGGACCCGGAGGTGGTCCGTGCTTACCGGGAGGATCCACTGGTCTACCGAGGCAAGATCAAGGCTCGAACCGGAGCCGAGGTTCTGGCGACGATGGAGGGCCTGCCCGCTCGGCTGCCGCGACTGACCATGCCGCTGCTGTTGCTGCACGGCACCGACGACCAGATCTGTGCGCTGACCGGCTCGGCGATGGTGCACGACACGGTGTCGTCGCCAGATAAGACTCTGCGCCGATACCAAGGCCTCTACCACGAAGTGTTCAACGAGCCCGAGCGCGAGCAGATCCTCACCGACTTGCTCTGCTGGCTAGACCAACACCTCCCCACGAGACCCGCTCCGTATTCAGCGGGCTGAGCGGGGCCTCGCGGCCCCGATAGCCCCGCTACGCCCACTGAACGCGGTTGCGGGCAGCTCTCAGGTCAGGCTCACCTTGGCGCCGGCTTCCTCCAGCTTGGCCTTGGCCGCGTCGGCCTGGTCCTTCGGCACGCCCTCCAGCACTGGCTTCGGCGCGCTCTCGACGAGGTCCTTCGCCTCCTTGAGGCCCAGCCCGGAGACGACCTCCCGGACCACCTTGATGACCTGGATCTTCTTCTCTCCGATGGCCTCGAGGACGACGTTGAACTCGTCTTTCTCCTCCACAACCGGGGCTTCCGCGGCTCCACCGGCCGGACCCGCCGCCATCGCGACAGGCGCCGCGGCGGTGACATCGAAGGTGTCCTCGAACCTCTTCACGAAATCGCTCAGCTCGAGCAGGGTCATGTCCTTGAATGCATCGAGCAGCTCGTCGGTGCTCATCTTCGCCATGATGGCGTCTCTCCTTCTGTCATCTTGCATCGTCGATGGGTGCATAGGGGTCGATCACTGTAGGTCGATCAGTCCGTGACGTGCTCGTCGGTCGGCTGCTGGTCTTGCTGCTTGTGACGCAGGGCCGCCGCCAACCGGGCAACCTGGGAGGCCAGCTCCGCGAACAGTCTTGCCGCCTTGGAGAGGTTGGCCTTCATCGCGCCGGCCAGCTTGGCCAGCAGCACCTCGCGAGACTCCAGGTCCGCCATTTGGGCGACCTCGGCAACCGTCAACGCACGGCCGTCCAGGTAACCGCCTTTGATCACCAGTGCGTTGTGTTCTCTGGCGAAATCACGCAGCGCCTTTGCCGCGAGGACCGGCTCGCCATGGACGAACGCGATCGCGGTCGGGCCGGTGAACAGCTCATCCAGACCCTCCACACCAGCATCTCGCGCGGCCCGCGAAACCAAGGTGTTCTTCGCGACCCGGTAGGTGGTAGCGCTACCGAGGGAGCGACGCAGGTCGGTCAGTTGTGTCACGGACAGGCCGCGGTACTCGGTCACGACCGCAGCAGTGGAACTGCGGAATTGGTCCGCGATATCGGCAACGGCGTCGACCTTGTCCGGTCTAGCCATGGATCGCCTCCTCGATTGGGCTGCCGGTTGCGCCGGCGGTTGCGGGCATCGGTGTGGTGCATCAACTGCTGGGCGAAAGCCGGACGGCGTGGCGCCTATACCCGGGCCCGACAACGACGAACGCCCCGACGCAGCAGGCGCGGGGCGTAGCCAGGCGGCGCTCGATGGCGCAGCGTGACGGCATAACCACGTCCTCCTGCGCGGGCCGCCCACAATTACGGGGACCTTCGTCCGCACCAACGGCGCGGAGACCAGCGGTCTACGGTGGAACTGGGTGCCACTCTAGGTCAACGACATCTCCACACCAAAACCGGCCCCTACTTGCAAGAGGTCCCATTTGGCGATTCTCACCTGCACGAAAACCCGCAAGAGGGGGCGACGATTCAGGGGGTGGGCTCGTCGGTCAGCAGGTTGCGGGTGCGGTTGGGGTCGACGGGGATACCTGGGCCCATAGTTGTGGAGAAGTTAATCTTCTTCAGGTAGCGACCCTTCGCGGCCGACGGCTTGCCGCGCAGCACCTCGTCCAGTGCAGCGGCATAGTTCTCCACCAGTTTGTCGGTGTCGAAGGACACCTTACCGATGATCAGGTGGAGATTGGCCTGCTTGTCCACGCGGAAGTTAATCTTGCCGCCCTTGATGTCCACGATCGCCTTTGCGACGTCGGGAGTGACGGTCCCGGTCTTGGGGTTGGGCATCAGGCCCCGGGGACCGAGAATCCTGGCGATCCGACCGACCTTGGCCATCTGGTCCGGCGCCGCGATCGCGGCATCGAAGTCCAGCCAACCGCCTTGGATGCGCTCGATGAGATCGTCAGAGCCGACCACGTCAGCGCCGGCGGCCGCAGCCTCAGCGGCCCGGTCTCCCGTGGCGAAGACGATGACCCGGACGGTCTTGCCGGTGCCATGCGGCAGGTTGACCGTGCCACGCACCATCTGATCAGACTTGCGAGGGTCAACGCCCAGTTGCATGGCCACCTCAACGGTGGCGTCGATCGTGCTCGGGGAAGTCTCCTTAGCCAGCGCCGCGGCCTCCAGAGGGCTGTAGAACCGGCTGCGGTCGACTTTCTCGGCGGCTTGGAGGTAGGCCTTGCTGCGCTTCATATCACTGTCCTTCTTCACTGGATCAGTCGTGGTACGGACCAGCGCTGGCCCTCCCACGCGTACTGGGTACGACTAAACAATCCTGCCTTCAGGGCTGCGAGCGTGTGACCAGCGCCCACCCTAGTCGACTACGGTGATGCCCATCGAGCGAGCAGTCCCAGAAATGATCTTGATTGCGGCATCGATGTCGTTGGCGTTGAGGTCTTCGAATTTGCGCTCGGCGATGGCCCGAACCTGGTCACGTCCGACTTTGGCGACCTTGGTCTTGTGCGGTTCCGCCGAGCCCTTGGCCACCCCCGCCGCCTTGAGCAGCAGCATCGAGGCAGGTGGTGTCTTGAGCACGAAGTCGAACGAGCGGTCCTCGAACACCGAGATGACCGCGGGCACCACCTCACCACGGCTGTTCTGCGTCGCGGCATTGTATGCCTTGCAGAACTCCATGATGTT
>QHBY01000549.1 GCA_003244245.1 Pseudonocardiales bacterium | reverse complement strand
ATCGTTCGCACAGTATTGCTCAGCGTCGGCTGCACCGCTCTCGCCTACGCCTTGTTCTTTTTGTCCAGTTGGATGCTCGAACTGTTGATGGGAACCTTGCCCTGAGAATACATCGACTGAGATGCCAACTTAAGAAGAGGCGTCTAGCCTGCCGCGGCACCAAGTCCTAGCAGCTCAACTAAGTCTGCCATACATGCACGTATCCAACGTTGTCGTTCAGGTTTACACCGAGGTAATGCACAGGTAGCAGGAAGTTTGTCCTCATTGTCCCATCACGTTTCGTTAATTGGACAATGTTGCAGTAGGCAGTGCCCTGGATGGAGCTCAGATGGTACGACCAGTAGAGGTTTATGTTAATACTGTAACCGGCGGCGTCACACGGCCCCGACCCACCATAGATGACGGTGCTGTTACCACTATAACTTGCGTTCTCCCACCAAATCATTAACACGGTCGAACTATCAATGATGTAGGGCCCGGAAGGCGTGGTTACCCGGCGTCCGACTACCTTCAAACGGGGATCCGCAGGTGACCGAGAGCAGTAGTGGTACAACTCGGGGGATATATGGTTCGGGCCGGCCGCCTTACCGACAACTATTACGCAATGCTGTGGGGTGGGAGTCGCCACCCCCGCATTGCTAGCTTCCGCTGTGGTGAGCGTGCCGGCAACAGCGCCGACGGTCATCAGCAAAGCAGCCAAGCCACGCCGACGCGCCATGATTGCACGGCCTAGACTCGGGGCACTAGACATAAAATCCTCCAAATCGTGCCAAACCCGAATTGGCTCGACCGCCGTAAGCCGTACTGAATGCCGGGCGCCGAGAACTTGCTCGACCGTCCAGTCACGGTAGCCCCGCCGGTTGTGCCTGGCAAGGTTGCTGTTGGGCGAAATAATCGAGTTTCTGCAATCGCCCAGTCACGCCACTGCCGGCCGTCTCATCGAGCCGACCGATACTGCGTTACGGCATTCAGGCTCGTCGGTCGTCGAGGTCGGCGCGGACCCGCTCAGCGAGTCCCTCGTCATCGGTAAGACGTTCCAGCAGCACCCGCACGACCTCGGCCGCGGGGATGCGAGCCATTCCGAGGTCGGCAGCGGCAGCGGAACACCAGTCCCGCAGCGTGCGGTGCTCGACCGGGCTTAGGTCGACCGTGATCCGTACGGGCGCGGCTCGTGGTGCTCGATTGCCCGTCCGTACGGGGCGAGGTGTACCCGATGCAGTATCTACGCCGGTACTGCTTGCAGTAGGTACGGTGGTGGTAGGAGAGCCGGCTGTCACAGCCCGAGCGCGAGCGGCGAGGTCAGTCCTGCGAGTGCTAGCGCTCATCGAGAGGCCTCCATCACGGCCACGTCGGCCAGCTCGTCGGCCACCGCGCGGTACGGCTCGTCATCGGTCGGGACTGACGCGCCGAATGCCTGCGCGTAGCGCTCCAGCCTTGGCACAGTCGCAGCGAGAACATGCCAGCCCTGCTCAGTGAGCACCTGGCGCACGGTGTCAGTCGACGTCGCGTTGGCCACCGTACGGTTGAGCAGCACACGCACCGGCAGGGACCCATCTCGTAGCGAGGCGACGTCCTCGACGGCCGTACGCACCGGCCCCACACGATCCAACTCCATCATGGTCGGGGCCATCGGCACCACGACCACGTGCGCGGCCCGCAGGGCCGAGTGGACGATGTTCGCCCGCTCCTCCAGAGGAGGCGTGTCGATCACGACGACGTGGTAGTCGTCGCCGATCACCCCTGGCAACCTGCGGTGCAGGTCTCCGATCGAAAGGCCGAGGGCTGGGAACGGCCAGTCAGCTAGGCCGGACCAGCGCAGGGCCGAGCCCTGCGGATCAGCGTCGACGAGCATCACGCGACGAGTGGCGCCCAGCGAGTGCGCGAGGAACACGCTCGTCGTCGTCTTCGCGCTGCCGCCCTTCAGGTTCACGACTGCGATCACATGAGCTTTCATGCGACCGGACAGTAATCCAGTAGTGCAGTGGTGCAGTAAATACGGGCCAGTTTCCCGCTCGGGCGTGTCGTGTCGTTCCGGACGCGGAGGGGCAGCCCCTTACCTGGCCCGTCGTGTCACGGCGTGTATGCCGGCAACCGTCGTGAGTCGGGGGGTCGCCACCTCGCAGGCCGGCCTCTGGAAGAGGGCACCGCTGCCTCGGTGGCTCAGCTTGATGGTTCGAAGGTGCTCGAAGCCTTGGGCCAGGTAGTAGCGCTGCAGTTGATCGTTGGTGCGCCAGGCGTCCAGCCGAAGCCATTTCTTGCCAGCCTGGGCGGCTTGACCGCCAGCCCAGTCGAGCATCTCGGCGCCAAGTCCATGCCCGGCCGCCTTTCGGGCTACGACCATGCGGTGGGCGTAGAGCGCGGCTTGCGGGTCGTGTTCGGCCCGCCAGAATTCGGGGTCCGCTCGGCTGTCGAGTGCCATGGTGCCGATCAGCTCGCCATCGGACTGTTCCAGGACCCACACCTCGCCAGCCGTGATGCCCTTCTTGATCCGACCGGCCCGTGGGGGGTATTGCCACTGGTCGAGTCCACGGCGGCCGAGCCATTGCGAGGCGTCAGAGACGAGCCCCACCACCTGGTGAAGCTCGTCAGGGCGGGCTCGTCGAATGACGACGTTCAC
>QHBY01000548.1 GCA_003244245.1 Pseudonocardiales bacterium | reverse complement strand
CGGCCCTGGGCCCCGACCACCCCCACGTGGGCACCCACCGCAACAACCTCGGCAACGTACTAGGTGATCTTGCGCAAAAGACGCCTCGGGCGCAACCTCATCAACGTTGATCTGCTGTGCTTCCGAGGCCCTATTGACCGTGGTGATCGGGAGTTCTGGTGTCGTGATCATTCGTCAGTTCTCCCGCGCCGTCCGTCCTAATCTTTAAGCTCGTTACGGCACCGGAGTCACCAGTGTCCGCGGGCCATCGGGCAGCGCCGTTGGCGCTGTGACATGGGTGGCGTGGACACTCTGCGGAACAATGAGCGAAGGTCACCGATACCGCGTATGTTCCCGGCTTCTGCTGGCGCAGCAGCTATGCTGCACATGGTCCCGCATAGGACGTACCTATAAGTCGGGTGTGATCGAGACCATGAGCGCCCGCCGGGCGGCCCGCGCGAGCACGGCCGTCAGGCCGCGCGCAGCAAGCGGGAACCGGCCGGCGGGCAGGCGAGTCGGATGACTGACGCAACCACGCACGCGCCGCCGCAGGCGGCCTACTTGACCGGCGAGCGCGGGAACCCGATTCGCAGCGGAAACAGGAACCTGCTCACCGGATGGAAGGACGCCGTCACCGCGATAGGACGGCCGGGTCTGCACTTTCACGACCTTCGGCACACGGGAAATACACTCGCCGCGCAAACCTACGTCAGCACCAAAGATCTCATGGCGCGGATGGGTCAGGACAGCTCACGAGCCGCGCTGATCTACCAGCACGCGTCCCGCCAGGTGGATCAGACGATCGCGGACAAGCTGAGCACTCTCATCGACGGCATGACTGGCGGCGGCGAAACATCGAGGTGATGAGGACGATAACGGTCCCACAAGCGTCCTAGTGCCCGCCGACTAAACAGCACGCAGACAGCACGCCAGCAAAAAAGGTCATAAATCACAAAGGCCCAGATCTACAGGAGACATCCTGCGACCTGGGCTTTTGTAATGGAGCGGGTGACGGGAATCGAACCCGCGTCTAGAGCTTGGGAAGCTCTCATTCTACCATTAAACTACACCCGCGACGCAGCTAGACCCTAGCATGGTCACGGTCTGCGGCCTCCGAGCGCTGAGTCTGCTGGCCGCCTGCTCCCCACCCCCGTTGTGATGTGACTGTCAGTGACCTTGCAGGCAGGACTGTCACGGCGTACCGACGTGCCAGGGACGGCAACTTTCATCCGAAGTTGCCGTCCCTGGCACGTCCGCGGCAGATCTATCCAGCTCCGACAGAGGCTGGTGAGGTCCATGTGACCAATGGTGTGCGACCGGCGCCGGTGATGACGTGCTGCGGCGTGGAGTCCCCGGCGAATCCGCACCGCCGACTAGGGTGTCGGCGTGTTGCTGTCCGATCGGGATCTGCGGGCCGAGATCGATGCCGGGCGTCTGGGTATCGAGCCGTTCGACGAGAAGTTGCTCCAGCCCTCCAGCATCGACGTGCGGTTGGACCGCTTCTTCCGGGTGTTCGTCAACACCAAATACACCCACATTGACCCGTCGTCGCAGCAGGACGAGCTGACGTCGCTGGTGGAGCCCGAGGGTGACGAGCCTTTCGTGCTGCACCCCGGCGAGTTCGTACTCGGGTCGACGTTCGAGCAGTTCACGTTGCCCGATGATCTGGCTGGGCGGCTCGAGGGCAAGTCAAGCTTGGGGCGGCTCGGGTTGCTGACGCACTCCACGGCGGGCTTCATCGACCCAGGTTTCAGCGGTCACATCACCCTGGAGCTGTCGAATGTGGCGAACCTGCCGATCACGCTCTGGCCGGGAATGAAGATTGGACAGCTGTGCCTGTTCCGGCTGTCCAGCCCCGCCGAGCACCCGTACGGTAGCGCCGGCGTGGGCTCCCGCTACCAGGGCCAACGCGGGCCGACGCCGTCCCGGGCCTACCTGAACTTCCAGCGCGTCGATACCCGCCGCTGAACCGGCGTGACTCTTGATGAACTCATCATCCAGACCCGGGCCGAAACGCATCGGCAAGTTCGTCGGCGGTGCCGAGTTCGCCATGGGGCACGTGGTCACGCGGTTCACTTCCCAGGCGCGGCAGGCGGTCGTGCTCGGCCAGGAACAGGCCCGGGTGATGCGCCATGATCACATGGGCACTGAGCATCTCCTGCTGGGCCTGCTCGCGGAGGGTGGCGGGGTCGCTGCTGTCCGGGCCGAGATCGCGGACATCGTCGGCTGTGTTGAGGCGGTGCCACGAGGTCACATACCGTTCACGCCTCGGGCGAAGAAGGTGCTGGAGCTGGCGCTGCGCGAGGCCCTACATCTGGGCCACAAATTCCTCGGCACCGAGCACGTCTTGCTCGGCCTTATCCGCGAGGGTAGGGGCGTGGCGGCCCAGGTGCTGGTCAAGCTCGATGCGGACCTCAACCAGCTCCGCGACAGCGTCCTAGCCCAGCTCGATCGGGCCGAAGCGCCATCCGGAACCGAATAGCGGTTTCGGCCTCGCGAAACGCTATTCGGAGCCGATTGGCGGTGTCGATCCCCGCTTGACGCTGGTGAGCAGAAGTTGGGCGACGTCAAGGACTTCGGTCGTGTTGGCGGCGGTGCCTTCGGCCTCCCTGGTGGTGAGGCCGTCGGTGAGCATTACCCGGCAGAACGGGCAGCCGGTGGCGATGGCGGAGGTCCCGGTGGCGATCGCCTCGTCGACCCGGTCGAGGTTGACCCGCTTGCCGATGCGCTCCTCCATCCACATCCGGGCGCCCCCGGCGCCGCAGCACATCGAACGCTCGGCGTGGCGGGGCATCTCGGTCAGCCGCGCACCCGACGCGCCGACCAGTTCGCGTGGCGGGGAGTAAACCTCATTGTGCCGGCCCAGGTAGCACGGGTCGTGATAAGTGACCGCTGGCCCGTCGGCCGCAGCGACCGGGACGAGCCGCTTGTCCCGCACCAGCTGGTTGAGCAGCTGGGTGTGGTGCACCACCTCGTAGTGCCCGTCGAGCTGCGGGTACTCCCGGCCCAGCGTGTTGAAGCAGTGCGGGCAGGTCGTCACGATCTTGCGACGCCCCGGCTCCCGCCCTTCGAAGGCCGTGTTGAGCACCTCGACGTTCTGCTGCGCGAGCATCTGGAAGACGAACTCGTTGCCCGATCGGCGGGCCGGGTCCCCGGTGCAGGTCTCGCCGTCTCCGAGTATCACGTAGTTGACGCCCGCGATGTGCAGCAGCTCGGCGGTGGCCCGCACCGTGCGCTTCGCGTTGTCGTCATAGGCGCCGGCGCAGCCGATCCAGAACAGGTACTCGACGTCCGCGGGCAGCGTCGCTTCGCTCAACTGCGGGACCTCGAAGTCCAGGCCCTTCGCCCAGTCCATCCGGGCAGACTGGTTCTGCCCCCAGGGGTTGCCCTTGTTCTCCAGATTGCGGAACAGCGTGCCCAGCTCGGTGGGGAACTCCGCCTCAATCAACACCTGGTAGCGGCGCATGTCGACAATATGGTCGACGTGCTCGATGTCCACCGGGCACTGCTCCACGCAGGCCCCGCAGGTGGTGCACGACCACAGCACGTCCGGATCGATCACCCCGCCCACCTCAACGCTGCCCACCAGCGGCCGGGCCGCCTGTTCCGGACCTGTTCCGGGGACCCGACCGAAGCCGGACTCCGGCACGTGGCCGTTGTGCGCGGCCAGCGCCAGGACGTCGACGTCGCTGTGGTCCGGTACCGCTTGGTTGCCGATGAGGTAGGGCGCCTTGGCGAACAGGTGATCACGCAGATCCATGATCACCAACTTGGGGGACAGCGGCTTGCCGGTGTTCCATGCCGGGCACTGGCTCTGGCAGCGACCGCACTCAGTGCAGGTCGCGAAGTCCAGCATGCCCTTCCAGGTGAAGTCCTCGACCTTGCCGCGGCCGAAGACGTCGTCCTCGCCCGGGTCCTCGAAGTCGATCTCCTTGCCGCCGGACTCCATCGGTAGCAGCGGGCCCAGCGCCTTGGGCAACCGCTTGGTCGCCACGTTGATCGGTGCGATGAAGATGTGCAGGTGCTTGGAGTACAGCACGATGACCAGGAAGGCCAGCATGACGCCGATGTGCAGCAGCAGCCCGACCGTCTCCAGCACCTGGTTGGTCCCCGCGCCCAGCGGTGCCAGCACTGCACCGGCCGCGTCCGAGGCGAACGCGCCGGAGCGGTAGGGGAACGTGCCGTTGTTCACCTCGGTACCCCGGAACAGGAACAACGTCCAGATCACGTTGAAGATCATGAACAGGATCAGCCAGGCGCCGCCGGTGTGCGAGCCGTAGAAGCGCGACGCCCGCTGCCTACGCTCCGGCGCCTGTCGAACCCGCATCACCGCGAACGTGATGATCGACGCCAGCACGGCAAGCGCGATGAAGTCCTGTAGGAAACCCAGCGCTGGCGAGTGCCCGATCAGCGGGATGGCGAAGTTCTCGTCGAACAGCACCCCGTAGGCCTCGATGTAGACCGTGATCAGGATCACGAAGCCCCAGAAGGTGAAGAAGTGCGCCAGGCCCGGGACCGTCCACCGCAACAACCGCCGCTGCCCCAACACCTCCACCAGCTGAGTCCGCATCCGGGCGGCTAACTCAGTGGTGCGACCGTGCGTCGGCTGACCGGAACGGATCAAGGTGAACAGCCACCACACCCGCCGGCCGGCGAAGAAAACCATCAAAACGGTCAGCCCCAGGCCGACGACCAGCCGCGTTGCCATCACGCCGTCTACCTCCCCGCCGGTGTCCAACCCCAACCGCACCGTAGCTGGCGACCGTACGAGTTCCTAGCCGCAGATTACGGGTGGCCAGTGACACAACCGGCGGGTTGCGTACAGACTTCCTTCATGCCAGACCTTTCGATTGCCGCGTCCGTGATCGCTACGACAGGAACGCTTCTAGGGGCTCTGGGTGCTTTCGGTGGAATCGCGTTGACACATAGGTTCACCGTTCGCCGCGAGGAGGCCCAGTTCAATCGACAACGAAAGGACCAGCGGATGGAGGCACGCCGGCAAGCGCATCTCGACCTGCTGGGTACGACCACCGAGCTCAGGGCTGCGATCGAGACGACCGGGTTGGGGCATTGGCCTGACATGAATGTCAGGCTCGCCACAATTCAACAGCGTGCGGTGTCCGCTGGTCTGTATGCATCGCGGGTCGCGCTGCTCTCACCAGACACGGCTGACGTTGCCTTCAAGCTTGCGTCAGCCGCCAGCCGGCTGGCCGCCACCACGGCGCAATACACCAACATGGCCCGCAACCAGAACGATCAGTTCCTCGCCGGACAGATAACCCGTCCGATCGACCTCACCGAGTTTGATGGGCACATTGAACGCTTCGCCCGCGCGGCGGCTCAGGACAGCCGAGAAGTGACGGCCCTCCCCGTCGTGAACCCCTTGCCGACGGATCAGGGCGCCTAGCCGTTCGTGCGCCCACCCTGGTTCAGCAGCCTCAGCGCCGCCTCGCGTTGATGGGGCGGTAGCTGGGGATCTTCTGCGGCGATCGCTCGACGGGCCAGGTCCGCGGCGATGTCCGGGTGGCCGCTCAGCGCTGCGACCCGTGCCGCGTAGAGCAGCACCGGTCCGCTGTCTGGCGCCTCGGTGAGGGCGGCGTCGATTTCTTGGTTCGCCGCACCACGGTTGCTCAGAGTCGCTAACGCGACGCCGCGGGCAGCCTGGGTGGAAGGCCGATGCTGGCGACGTACCCGGTCCAGATCGCTAAGCGCGCTCTTAGCCTCTCCCATGTCGGCAAGAATCTCTCCGCGCGCTCGTAGCGCCTCAGGAGCGTTGCCGTCGATAGACAGCACTCCAGTAAGAACAGCGATCGCCGCGCTCTGCTGACCTAAGTGCCACAATGTCCACCCCAGCTCCGTCTGGACTGTCAGGTCGTTCGGAACTCTGTCGACGGCGGCGCGTAGCTCGTCCACCGCTTCGGCCCGGCGGCCCTGGGCTAGCAACGATTGACCGATCGCGGCGAGTAGACGCGCCACCGCCGGGGTGTCCTGCAACACCTCGAACAGTGGCGCTGCGGCGCGGTAGCGGGCTTCCGCCTCCGTCGGCTTCCCCCGCTCGTGGGCGATGTTGCCGAGGAAAGACTCAGCTTCGCCGCGAAGCCGCAGGTCGGTGGCCGCGCTGCCGCGTAGAGCCCGCTCCGCTTGCTGCTGCGCCAGCGCGAGTTCTCCGGCGGCCAAGGCTTCCGCAGCGGTGCGCAGGTGCTCGGAGGGCTCGGCCTGGGGCATTGGCCGCAGCGCCGTGTCGTCCATTCGCCGGATCGGTTCGATCAGAAGGTCGTGCTGCAGCTCATACCATCGTGAGCCGGCTCGTTGCTCCGCCTTGATGACATGCCGGTTCTCCAGCGCACGCATCACCGCGTTGGGCATGCCCGCGGTGTGCGTCAGACCCTCATCGACCGTGCTTTTGCGGCCGAGTTCGGTGATGAACGTGCGCTGCAACCATGATCGAAGTTCCGTGGCGGGCAGACCTCGGTCGTCGGCGATCGCGATCAGGGCTCGGCCGCAGAATTCGGCGAGCGTTCGAACGACGTCAGCGTAGACATGTAGCTCGTGGGAGGCGATGATATTGATGTCGTCCGGAAGTGCTTCCCACAGGTGGGAACAGACAACCTGGAGTAGAGCCGGCTCGATCTCCTCGGCGATGACGGTGCTCCGTTGACCGACGGCGTGGACGATCTCACTCGTACGCAGGCCGTCGACGAGTTCTTCGGCGGCTCCCAGAGTAAACGAGCGGTCGGTGACGTTCAGTGGTCCTCGGATCGCGTCGAGCGCGGTCTGGGGGATGAGCGGAAGCAGGCGAATCCACGCCTGCGAAGCTTGTCCGAGATCGTGTTCGTACGGGGAGAGGTCGATGCGGAAACTATCGCGGATCAACAGCAGCAGATGCAGGTCCGGATGCTCGTCCAGGGCTTCGACGAGCTCGTCAATGAACGGCCCTTGGTAGCGACGATGGTGAATCGAGTCAGTGAACAGCTCTTCAGCCTGATCGATGGCGGCAAGTACCGGGAGGGGACGCCCGTAGCTGTCGGTGCGCTTTTTACGGCGGCGCAGGAAGTCGGGCACGGCTAGCCCGGACAGGCTGGTCGCAGGCTCATTGGGAGACCAGAACGTGAGTAGGGCGAAGGTGTAAGGATTGTGCTTCAGGAGGGCGGCGAGGGGGAACGCGGAACTGTGGGAGACACGGCCGGGCGGGAGGACCTCGACGGACCCTGGGTCCAGCAGCGGGATCACCCCAGCCCTCAGCAGCGAGGTCTTCCCGACCCCCGAAGACCCGTGGAGCACGGTGAGCCGGTTCGTCTGCCAGAGCGCGGCGAGGTCGTGTGACTCGGTCGACCGCCCGAAGAAGCGGTCGCCGTCCTCGGCTCGAAAGGGTCGGAGCCCGACATAGGGACACTTATCTATATTATTGCTATTATTGTTCAAGGTGCGGACGGTCATGACGGTGTGCCTGCCCGCCGTCCGTTGGAGCGTCCTACCAGGCTGGTACGAGCGCTGTGACCGAGGCCGTCGCGGCACGTGCACATGATGAGGTCGCCTTAGGATATCTCGCTTGACGGTCAGATCACCCGAGTGGCAGCGCAGACTGGAAACTCGCGATTTCCTCGCCGTAATCTTCGCTGGAATCCAGTAGCCGACGTAGGGCCCTCGCGAGGCTGGACTCATCGACCTCGTCCGCAAGTTGGCGTAGAGTGAGATCGCTGACATTAATCAGTCCATCGTCCTGACGAGTTGCGTCCTCGCTCATCATGCGCTCCTTGGTATCGCCTGGCCTGAACCTACTGCTACTGCCATCGCGCCTACAACGGCATAATCGCGTCCCATCATGATCACCCGTGTCACACCAGGATCACTCCACGCTGTGCGCTCAAGTCTGACACCCTCCGTGGGAATGATGCGCGACTGTAGCCGAAACGGGGTAACCACCCAGACGCGGCTAGCCAGCATGACTGCTGTGATGTTGGATACACGCCCCCATGGGCAGGATGGCCTGATGAGTGTTGACGTGGCGTCCGACCGGCCTCGTGTCGACGGGGCGACGCTGACAGAGGTTGGTGATCGAGAGTAGGGTAGGCCACTGCGACCGCATGCTACACCCGAACGCTGCCGGGTGCGTGGATATAGTGACGTTCCTTCCGGCAAGCTGCCAACAAAGAGGTCGGAGGTAGGCGTGAGGAGCTCGGAATCAGTGGACACGCCGCGTGCGTCGGGAGGCGTCCCCAAGATCTGGGGGAGGGTGCCGCAGCGGAACAAAAATTTCACCGGCCGTGAAGGCCTCCTTCGCCGGCTACGGGAAGGAATTAGCACCGACGTCACCGCGGTGGTGCCGCACGCCCTGCACGGTCTTGGCGGCGTGGGAAAGACCCAGTTAGCCATCGAGTACGCGCACAGATACCAGTCTGACTACGACGTCGTCTGGTGGATTCCCGCAGATCAACCCCATTTGGTTCGCTTTTCCTTGGCGGCCTTGGCGCCCCATCTCGACCTGCCGCCGGCCACTGCCGCGGGAATTGAAGACGCGGCCACGGCAGTCCTTGACTCGCTGCGGCGCGGGGATCCCTACGGCCGATGGCTGTTGATCTTCGACAATGCGGACCAGCCCGAGGCCATCAATGACATTATCCCCCGGGGCTCCGGCCACGTCTTGATCACATCGCGTAACCATCGCTGGCAGGCAGTGGTCGACACGGTCCTCGTGGATGTGTTCGACCGCGAGGAGAGTGTGGCGTTCCTGAACAAGCGGGTCGCTAATGCGATCAGCGAACCGGACGCCATCCAGCTGGCTGAGGAACTGGGCGATCTACCGCTCGCCCTCGAGCAGGCCGGGGCGCTTCAGGCGGAGACCGGCATGTCGGTGGACGAGTACCTCCGGCTGCTGAACGAGCAGACGAGCGAGCTGTTGGCGGAAAACAAACCGTCGGAGTACCCGGTCTCGATGACCGCAGCCTGGAAGCTCTCGGTCTCCAAACTGAACGAGCAGCTACCCGAGGCTGTGGACCTGCTGCGCTGCTGCGCTTTCTTCGGCGCTGAGCCTATTCCGCGCGACCTGTTCATTCGGACGATCCAGGACGTTCAACCGCAGCTCGGTGGCCTGCTGGCCAAGCCGATTCTGTTGACCAAAGCAATTCGTGAGCTCGGCCGCTTCGCACTGGCTCGGATCGACGCGGTCTCCCGGACAATCCAGGTTCACCGGCTCATCCAGGCGTTGCTCCGTGAGGAGCTGTCGCCGGAGCAACAGTGCCTCTTCCGGCACGACGTCCACCTGTTGCTTGCTGCCGCCGCGCCGAAAAACCCAGACGACAACGCCCAATGGCCGCTTTATGCCGAGCTGGCGGCACACGTGGTTCCGTCGGGGTTGGACGAGTGCCAGGATCCGACCGTCCGGAGATTAGCGCTCGACATTGCGCGCTACCTCTATCAGTCCGGCGACCGCCCCTCGTCACGCGCCCTGCTGGAGCGCCTCCTCGACCGGTGGAAGCCAGACTCCGGCGCCGACCATCCCGACGTGCTCGCCGCGCAACGACACTTGGGGAACACGCTGCGCGAACTGGGGGAATATCAGGCCGCCTACGACCTCATCCGGGTCACGCTAGAACGCTCGCGGGAAATCCTCGGCCCGCGCGCGGAGCTCACCTTCGTGTTGATGAACGCCTTCGGCGGTGACTTGCGCGCGCGAGGCGAGTTCAGCGCTGCGCGTGACCTAGATGAGCAGTCCCGTCGCCTGCACGAGGAGGCTCTCGGTACGACGGACCCGCGGACGTTGCGGAGCATGCACAACCTCGCCCTGGATTATGGGCTGAACAGCGACTATCGGGCTTCTCGAGAGCTGCATCAGCACACTTACGTGCTACAGAACGAGGCAGGGCCGAAGGTCAGCAAGCAAAACTTGCTGGCGTCGTGGAGCGGTCTCTCCCGCGCCGTGCGGTTGGGCGGCGAGTACGTAGAGGCCCGATATCTCGGCGACGACGCTTACGAGTTCGGCCGGCAGCAGTTGGGGGCCGAACACTTCCTGACGCTCCGCGCCGCCAAGGACCTGTCCATCGCGCTCCGACGGACCGCGGCCTATGACGAGGCGCTGGAGCTGGCCCGGGACGTGTTCGAGCGGTGTACCCGGCTCTTTGGCGCCGACCACCCCGACACCTTGGCCGCCGCGATGAGCCTGACCAACATTCTGCGAACGTTCGGTCAGATCGACGAGGCGTCCAAGTTCGCCGAAGACACCGTGGACCGCTATCCCAAAGTCTATGGCGCCGACCACCCATACAATCATGGCTGTGCCGGTAACTTGGCGCTTCTGCTGCGGCTGCGCGGAGACTTGGTGGGTGCGCGCCGGCTCAATGAGGCATGCTTGGATGGCCTCGACGCGAAGCTCACCCGGGACCATCACTACCCGCTCACGGTGGCCACCAATCTCGCCAGCGACATCGCCGCTCTTGGGGACGCAGCAGGCGCCCGCGAGCTCGGAGAAGATACGCTCGCGCGGCTGCGGCCGCTTCTAGGCGAAGATCATCCGCTGACACTCGGTTGCGCCGTGAACCTGGCAGTGGACATGAGAACCCACGGCGCAGAGGAACAGGCGACCCGGCTCAGGGAGGATACGTTGGAGCGCTATAGGAGCACCCTCGGTCCTGCACACCCGGACACAGTGGTTGCCGCAGAAGGTCGCCGCCTCGACTTTGATTTCGACCCCCCGCCCGTCTGACGTGTGGGAGGGCTAGTGCTGGGCAGTTCTGGCCTTGTCTTCTACTCCTCGTTACTCCGAATCAGCGGCTTCGCGTGGAACGGTCCTGCGCGATCTCTGTCATCATCGCTATCCCGCTAATCAGGAGCGCGACGCCCTCATTTTGGGTCATCATGGCAGCCGCGGCGGATAGCTGGAGCACCACCCGGCCAATAGGCCAGTACCGCTCCGTCCAGAGTCGTGAAGTGTGAAAAGTTGACGAGGTGCGGCCCGGTGCTCCAATCAATTGGCAACGAGACGACTGGTGGACCCGGGTGCTCGTCGCAACGAACGACCCAAGCCGGATGGTCCTTGAGCTAAGCCTTACCTCGGCATCAAGTGAGCCCGGCATGACCTCTTCCCTCTCGCCTCGAATCACCATTGCGCTGCTCCCATTGGTTTGGTGATGCCTGGTCACTCCCAATAGTGGAACAGGCGCGGGTTGCCATTGCCGGATTCTGGCTGATGTGAGCATCTTCTGACGACCGTTGGCGCCATCTGTCGTGGGGGGATATGCTTCCTGACATAATCTGACGGTTACTGACAGCCTGAATTTTGATCTTGGAGCCACGCGTGCCTCAGGGCATACCTCGACCGGATGGTTCGCCGCCCGGTCCGCTGCGTGACCTGATCCATGCTCTCCATGACCTCTATCGCGACGCGGGTCTACCGAGCACGCGGATGATCAGCTCCGGGATCAGGAAGCGGAGCGATCTCCGTGACACTGTCAGCCATGAGACGATCAGCTTGATGTTGCGCGGCGAGGGTGTGCCACGGTGGATCAAGCTGGAATGCGTCGTCCGGCACCTTGCCGACATCGCCGTCCGTAAGCCGGATGTAGCCGCGACGGTAGGCAAATTCCACGAGCTGTGGTCCGCGGCGGTCACCGCGGACCAGGCCGGTGACACGGCCGATCCTCACGGTATCCCAGCCGACTCTCCCCATGTGATCGCACCGAGCGGGCTCTCGGGGTCGCTACTGGAGGACACGTCGAGTGCGCCTACGACAGACCTGCTGGGAGATCTTCCACCGCGCAACACCAACTTCGTCGGGAGGGAACACCACCTTCGCGTCATCGATGAGATGCTCGGCGCAGGCGCTGGAGTCCTGACACTGAACGGAATCGGTGGAGTCGGCAAGACTCAGCTCGCGGTTGAGTACATCCATCGGTTTCGCGACCATTACAACCTCATCTGGTGGGTTCCGGCTGAGCACCCGTCGGGACTCCGGGCGTCGCTGACCGCGCTTGGCACTCGCCTGGGCTTGCCGGGGAGCGAAGCGATGCAGCATCCACCGGCGCAAGTGCTCGAAGCGCTAGCGCGGAGCCCGCTGCGTTGGCTCCTGGTATTCGACAATGCTGGTTCGCCGAGCAGCCTGCCCGCACTGGACTCGCTCGGATCCGGAAGGGTCCTTCTGACGTCTCGGGATCCCGATTGGGCCGAGCATGGGCCGGTCCTTCAGGTCGACGTCTTCGAGCGCGCTGAGAGCGTCGAGCTGCTGCGTTCACACGGCGCTGATATCGCTCCCGCAGACGCAAACAGGCTGGCAGAGAGGCTGGGCGACCTGCCGCTGGCGGTGGAGCAGGCTGCTGCCTGGCGGGTCGCCACAGGTATCGCTGTTGCCGACTACATCGATCGCCTCGACCATCAAGTCCAAGACATCTTGTCTAGTCCGAGGGCCAAAGCGGCAAATTATCCGACGACTCTTGTCGCCTTTCTCGATCTCGCATTCGACAAGCTCGCAAGAACCTCTCCGGTGGCCACCCAGCTCTTGGAGTTGTTCGCTTCATTGAGCGCGGAGCCGCTGTCATTGACGCTACTACGTAGCGGCCGTCAGGGGCCTGTGACCTCACCGCTACGGGAGGCGCTGCACAGCACACCCTCCTTGAACCTCGCCGTCAAGGAGCTCCGCCGTTACGGTCTCCTGAAGGTTGTCGACGCGGATCCGCCGCGCATTCAAGTGCACCGGCTCTTCCAGCGAGGCCTGCGGGACTGGCTTACCACCGCGCAGCTGCAGCGCAGCCGTGCCAATGTACGAGCGATCCTCGCAGCAGCCAATCCTGGAGAGCCGGATGACTTGCGATTCTGGGCACACTACGCGGAGGTCGGTCCGCATATCGGCCCGGCGGAACTGGCAACCGCACCCATCTTTGAGGAGCGCAGGGTGGCGCTCGATCAAGTGCGATACCTCTACCAAATTGGTCACTACCAGCAGAGCATGGCGCTCGGTCAAAGCCTGGTACTTGCGGTGGAGGGACAGGAGAATGGATCCGAGGCTGACCATGACTTCATCGTTCTAGCGAAGCATCATCTGGCGAATGCAATGAGGATTCTGGGTGATTATGCGGGTGCGAGGCAGCTGACGCTTGACGCCTTGGACTACATGGAACGCAATCCCGTCTTCGGTCCGGACCACGAGTACTTCGCGGACCTGGACAAGAACCGCGCCGTCGACTTACGGATCTCAGGAGAGTACGCGAGGGCTTTAGTGGTAGACACGGACAACCTCAACCGTCACCTGCGCAACGATATCGACGAGCACGATAAAATTCGCAATATTCGCAACAATGTAGCGGTGAACCTCCGCCTGCTCGGTCGCTTCAACGAGGCCCATGATCTGGACCTGAACATCGTTCATCAGTGGGAGACCGTTCGGGGTGAGCAGGATCCGCGGACGCTTTTCGCACGCGCGAACCTGGCGAGGGACCTCTACGGGCTAGGCAGGTACCAGGAGGCCCTGGAGATATTGCGGGCGATTCTTCCGACCTGCCGGGGCGCGGTCGGTCCCAAACACGGAAGTATCTTACTCGCGGTTCGGACCGAGGTGATGGTGCTGCGTAAGCTGGGCCGTCACGTCGATGCGGTCGCACTTGCGGAACAGAACAGCGGTGACCTCACGACCTGGTTTGGGTCGGATCACGAGTACACGCTCGCGACGGGTATCTCGCTGGTGAATACATTGCGAGCAGCCGGCGATCTGAGGGGTGCGATCCTGAAGGCTGCCCAAGTGCTTGACGGATGCGAACGCCTCTTCGGCGCCCGTCATCCGATGGCGCTGGCAATGCTCGTCAACTCCGCCGCGGTGATGCGCGCGCTCGGTGACTACCGCGGTGCCCGCAGTCGCGACGAGAAGGCGGTCGCGGAGTTTACGCAGGTCCTTGGCGATAACCATCCGTACACGGTGTGCGCCATGCATAACCTCGCCATCGACCTGGCCTCGCTCGGCCGTGAAGGTCAGGCGCTCCAGGAAACAGAAACAGTATTAAAGCGATCTCTTGCGGTGCTGGGAGCTGCCCATCCCGACACGGTTGCCGCTGCGGTCAATCTCGCCTTGACTAAGATTGATCTTGGGGATCGGACTGGTCAAACCGATCTGGCCAGCGCGTTCACTTCTTTGGAGCGTCTCCTCGGAGTCGGACATCCACAGCTGACTACCGCCAAAAGTGGAGTTCGCATTGAATGCGACATCGAACCACCACCGACGTGATCTGTCCGGACCCGGATCGCCTCGGCCGGCTAGTGTCGCGTTAGCGAAGCCTATCCGACTACTGTCACCCTCCGTGTTCTCGCTCGGAAGGTGTGGCGCTGTCGCCATTGCGGAGCCGCCAGCTGGCTAGATGCTGTTCGGCGTCCTGCTGCGCGATCATCCGTGCTTCCGGGGGCACCGGTTCGCCTTCCCAACCGCGCAGGGTTCGCGCCATCCCGGCGACGAATTGTTCACCCGTAGGCGTCAGCTGGCCGCCGGACAGCAGGCTGGCCACGGCAAGCTGGGCGGCGGCCCGCCACCGGAAGAACTCGGAATGCGCGGTGAGGGCAGCGGCGCCGTCCTCGTGCCACCGTTGCCGGTGCCAGAAGCTACTCACGCCAAGAAAGGCGTAGCTGCCCTGGAGTAAGCCGCCGATTGGCCGGCGATCGTCCCGCCACGGCGCGTACCAGCGCCGCCCGTCATCTGGCCGGGTCAACGCGACGATGTCGATCACTGCGCCCAGCTTCGCATGCTGGACTTCGTGGCAGAGTGTGAGAGCGATCGACCGCGCGTCGGGTGGGCCGGATAGCGCGACCGTGCCGAATGTTTCCCGTGAGCTGGCACCGACTTGGCTGTTCGGCGGCGAGGTGAGCGGCGTGAGCACCCGGATCGTCGCGGCGATCTCCTCGGCCGCGACTGGGTGATACCGGACTAGCAGCGTCCATGCCTCGGACAAGGACTCGCGCCACCAGTCGATGTCTTCTGCGGTCAGCCGCGGGGCCGTATTCGCGCTTGCCGGCATGCGGAAAGGATCCAGGTCATCGATGAGCAGGCGAATTGTCATCTCAGACGCTTCGGCGACGATCCGGGGTAGTGGTCGCCAACCGGGCCCACTCTCACTCGGATCGCGGGGAACATCGACGCGCCCACCTGTGGTGAACACCGCTGCCCCGTCTGCCGCGCACTGGAGGACCGCGGGGCTGTCGCGCCCCGGCAAGGTAGCCATGCCCAGCGACGGAAAGCTGATAGCACCGTGTGTCACCGGTACGTCCAGCGTGCACGGGGTTCTGGACCGAATCGCCGCGGCCGCTGCCAGAGCCGCAAATCGACCCGGCTCGGCGCCAGCGATGGCTGCCTCGCCGTGCAACGCCCGCAGCGTCCGCCAGGCCCACGCGCCCACCGCCGGGTGCCGGATCACGGCATCCACATCGCCCGGCGCCCGCTCCTGGATAGTGGCGAGCAGGTCATAGGCGCGGCGGGCGTGCGCGGCCTGCGGATGTCCGAGGGTCTCAGCAGCGTCCACGACACCTCGCAGGAGCAGCACGTGCTTGCTGTACTGCGCCACGGCAAGATGACGAACGGCCCGGACCCCACCGCCGCCGGCGGCTAGCGCGCTGAACACGTCATCCGGCAGGCGGTACGAGCTGACGTTCATCGCCATCGAGCGAGCCGTTCGCTGATGCCGGCCACCATGGACTGCCGAATGTGAGTGATGAGGCGGAACAGGTCGGGGCAGTACACCGATGGATTGGCGAATCCACTGCCGGATCGGTATCGATGCGGGTAAAGACCGCCGCCGCAGACTTGGCGTATGTCGCACCCGCGACATACGGTAGATAGCGCCCTCGCGCCGATCTGCCGGGCCGCCACCGATGGAAGCAGTAAGGCAGCGTCGAGAGGATCACGGGTGACGTGCAGGCCGGTCCATGGAGCGCCGTGATAAGCCGACTTCAGCATGTCAGACTGCTCGATGCTGCCGTCTGTCTCGATGACGATCACACTCACCGGGGAGAGGCCCACAGCCTCGCTGGCGGAGGCCCCACCCACCAGCATGTGCATGATCTCCTCGAACAGCCGGATGCGGGTTTCCTGGCGGGGCGCGGCGAACCACCGGTCGAACACGGCGATCAACCAGTCACCGTAGGGTGTGCTCGGTGAACCGGCGATCCGCTCCGGCGGCGGTGTCGTCCAGGTGCCATGCGGCAGCAGCAGGTCAATCATCGGTGGATCGAACTGCAGCAACGCTTCGTAGGTGGCGAGCGGGTCGTTGCGGACGTCGATCGTGCACAGCAGACCACCGAACAAGTGCCGGTACGGCTCCGCGGTCAGGCGTTTCAGCGCCGCCACGACTGTCCTGTGACTGCCCTGCCCGTTCCGGTACCGCCGGTGTCGATCATGCGCCGCGGCGTCGCCATCGAGGCTAATTCCCACCCGAACATCGAGGTTCGCGAAGAGTCGTAAGTACGCGGAGTCCAGGCCGATTCCGTTGGTCTGTAGACTGACATCGACTCGTACCTGGGGGCCGGCTCTGTCTCTGATAGTGGTCACCACATGGGAGATCAGGTCGGGACCAGCGAGCAATGGCTCACCGCCGTGCAGGATGACGGTGACCCGGGTGAGGTTGTGGGCATGAACATGCTCGGCGATCCGCGTCGCGGTCTGTTCCGAGATGGCCAGTGGCATCCGGCTCGGCCGGAGTCGCCAGGTCTGGTCCGCCTGCTCGTACATGTAACAGTGGTCACACGCGAGGTTGCATCTGCTGTGGATCTTGAGTACGAACTCCCGGAACGGGGTGGGTTGCCAGCCGTCCGCGAGAAGCGCGTGGACGTCGAGCATCGACGGCCATTCATACTCAGGTTCTCGCAGTGTCGGACCAAGATTCACTTCCCGTTCGTGGTTTATCGACATGATTGATCAACCCCAGTCGGGAGAAGTGGACACGATGTTGCGCCGACCTTCAACGTTACCTTGTGGACTGTCGAGAACTGCCCGGCAAAACCTGCGCGTCGGCGGCCGGCCGAGCAGTCGGGCCGTGGAGCTCCTTAAAGGCGAAGGTCTGATCAGTGTTGGAGCTGACAGCTAGGGATGTGTCGGCCTGCGTGGGCGCCAACGCGAACTACCACTCGATGAACTCGAAGCAGGCGCTGAACGCCAGGCAGACGCTGCTGAGCAGGACGACAGACATCCGCTCGGCTGCAATGGGATCCGGCGCGCAGCACATTGAACACTCGGCGTGCCACGGCACTTCCGTCAGTTGGGCACCGGACGCGGCGACCATTTCGCGCGGCGGCGACTACATTCTCGTGATGTCTACCCCAGGTAGCACGGTCGTGGACTAGTTACTGGCTAGTAGCCAGGCCGTTAGCGACACAAGCCTGCCAGTCGGGCGGCTCGCACCCCAGCCCGGCTGGCGAAGGGAAGCCGAAATCGTCATCGGACGCTGCTCATGCCGTGGTACATGCAGGGAGCGCGGCGCCGGGAAGACACCCGTAGGGGCGTCCGGGTGCTCCGGGTGCACGAGGTGCAGCAGTGTCCGCACGGCGCATTCCGCGCGACCCTCATAGGCCCACATGACGAACTCGGGTGCGAACACATCCACCCGGCCCAGCTTCGGGACCCGCGCCGCGGTGACCCGGTCCCAGCTCCCGGATGGTGATCTGATCGATGCAGTGGTCCCAATCGTAGGACGCGGCCAGCGCCGTTGGTGCAGTTCGTGAACCGCAGCAGTACACGGTGAAGCCGTCTGCGACGACGTCGAGCAAGAGCCGTTCCACCGCCGCGGGCAACTCCGTCACGCTGGTCACCGCCCTTGCTGGTGGACGGTGATCCCGGCCGATCCGGGGGGTCAGGACCGGGGCCACCGTCGTCCTGGTGAGGTTGCTGGAGCGCTCAACGGCGAGCCCACCGGAGCGCTCCAGCAAGGGGGATACGCTTGTTACTGCCTTGCATGCAGCTCGACTGTAACGTTCAAACAATTTGTTTGCAACTTTCACGATCTTCGACTCGCTCATCGGGTAACTGGGCAAGGAGGCCCCATGGCGCAGCGCAAGACGATCCGGTCCCGCCGGTTGGGCAAGCAGATCCGACGACTCCGCGACGATGCCCAGCTCAACCAGGAGAAGTTGGTCGAGCTGATGAACGCCGACCAGCCGCGCCAGCGCTGCATCTCCGCCTCACACCTGTCGCGGGTGGAATCCGGCATCGCCCGGATCAGCTCCGAGCACCTGGACCGGATCACCACGGTGCTCCAGATCGGCGCCGAACAAGCGCAGAAGCTAGCCGAGCTACGCCACCGAGCCGACGAGCCCGGCTGGTGGCAGGAGTACTCGGACATCATCGCGGAGGCCATCGAGATGCTGGTGGAGATCGGCGAGGACGCCACCACCGCCCGCAGCTACGACATCGCGTTCGTGCAGGGACTGCTACAGACCCGCGCCTACGCCGAGGCTGTGATCGGCAACGGCCGGGCTTTCGTCCCGCCGATCAACGTCGACCGCGTGGCTGAACTCCGCATGCGGCGTCAGCAGCGGCTCGGTCAGGACGGCTTCCAGGGCCTGACCGCTGTCATTACCGAGGGTGTCATCCGTACGATAGTGGGCGGCCGAGACGTTATGCGTGACCAGCTACGAAACTTGATCGAAGTAGCTCAGGAGTACCCGGTGACGATCCACATCCTGCCCTTCAGCGCTGGAGCGTTGCCCGGTTCCGACAACTTCGTGATCTTCGAGTTCCCGCACGACCTCGACGGCGACGTGGTGTATGTGGACAGCAGCACGGCACAGCGCATCCACGAGGAGCGCGACATCGTTCGGCAGTGCTCTTACACCTTCCACGCGGCTCTGGCCCAGGCCCTGCCGGTCCGGCAGTCACAGGACCTGATCCGCGCAGTCATGGAGGAGCTGTGACCAAGTGGCCCGGACACCCAACCCTTACCCCTTGCTCGACGATGCTCAGTACGACGCCGTGGTCAACGGTAGGTACGTGAAATCCACATTCAGCAGCGCCAACGGTGGATGTCTCTCATTCACCGTGGTCGACGGCTTGATCGGCTTCCAGGACGACAAGCTTCCTTCGTCCGAGCGCAAGGCCCGCACCCTCATCTTCAACCAGCACGAGATGGCCGCCTTCATCGCCGGCGCCAAGAACGGCGACTTCGACCACCTACTCGGCTAACCTCCACCCGCCCGCTGCTGATCCCATCCGCCCCACCAGCGCCTCGGGGAGGCATATGGATCCGCTGTAGACGTGCCACCAGCGGCAACTTTCCGCCCAAAGTTGCCGCTGACGGCACGTCCGCAAACTGCAACACTCCTTCCCTGGCGGTCACAGACAGTGACATGGAGGCCGGTGGAGACCCCGCCGTCTTCTCACGTCTCGTTGTCCTCTTGGGGGATGGGCAAGCCAAGCGCTACCGGGGTGAGGCGAGTAGCGGGTCTGGTACGGCGGTATGAATCGTCGTTGGAGGAACGGTGAACCCTGGTCTTCCGATCGAGGTGTTCTGGAGCGACGAAGACGAAGTCTGGATCGCCAGCGTTCCTGACCTTCCGACGTGCTCCGCTCATGGCCTGGTCCCCCATGATGCTGTTGCCGAGGTCGAGCAAGCCATCGAGGCATGGTTGGACGCAGCGCGTGCCACAGGGCGGCCTATCCAGAAGCCGTCCAGCCGAGCCGCCCTGGCCTGATCCCTCGCGGGCGGCGGCGTGAAGGTCGGCGCCGAGCAGGCACACGAAAATGACCCACTGGGTGTCCCAGACACCGCCCCGGGGTGGCGAGGTGCGGCGTCCGCCGCGGCACCAGCTGTGGACAGCCCGTGAGTGGCGATGTGAGCTATGACTCGCATCGCCACTCACGGGGTCGCGGGAACACTCCCGCGACCCCGACCGTTAGACCCATCAGTTAGGTTGAGCGGGCTCCACTCAAGTTCGCTTGAGTCAGTTCCAGTCAAGTTCGAAAGGGTTGCTCACATGGCTCGTGCGGTCGGTATCGACCTAGGGACCACCAACTCCGTCGTGGCCGTCCTCGAGGGCGGCGAGCCCACGGTGGTGGCGAACTCGGAGGGCTCGCGGACGACGCCGTCGGTAGTCGCCTTCGCCAAGAACGGCGAGGTGCTCGTCGGTCAGTCCGCCAAGAACCAGGCGGTCACCAACGTGGACCGCACCATCCGGTCGGTCAAGCGACACATGGGGACCGACTGGTCGACCACAGTCGACGGGAAGAAGTACACCGCGCAGGAGATCAGCGCGCGAGTGTTGATGAAACTCAAGCGCGACGCCGAGGCCTACCTCGGTGAGGATGTGACCGACGCGGTGATCACCGTGCCGGCCTACTTCGAGGACGCGCAGCGCCAGGCCACCAAGGAGGCCGGCCAGATCGCGGGCCTCAACGTGCTGCGAATTGTCAACGAGCCCACCGCGGCCGCGCTGGCCTACGGCCTGGACAAGGGTGAGAAGGAGCAGACCATCCTGGTGTTCGACCTCGGGGGCGGCACGTTCGACGTGTCGCTGCTGGAGATCGCCGAAGGTGTGGTCGAGGTGAAAGCCACCTCCGGGGACAACCACCTCGGGGGGGACGACTGGGACCAGCGGATCATGGACTGGCTGGTCGACAAGTTCCGCGCGTCGCACGGCATCGACCTGAAGAAGGACAAGATGGCCATGCAGCGGCTGCGCGAGGCCGCCGAGAAGGCCAAGATCGAGCTGTCCAGCTCGTCGAGCGCGACGCTGAACCTGCCTTACATCACCGTCGACTCCGACAAGAACCCGCTGTTCCTCGACGAGACGCTCACGCGCGCGGAGTTCCAGCGGATCACCGCGGACCTGCTGGACCGCTGCCGCGCCCCGTTCCGCAACGTGATCAAGGACGCCGGCATCTCGGTCGGGCAGATGGATCACGTGGTGTTGGTCGGCGGCTCCACCCGGATGCCGGCGGTGCA
>QHBY01000547.1 GCA_003244245.1 Pseudonocardiales bacterium | reverse complement strand
ACGGGACCCCTGAATGGACACCAGCTGTCGGCCACTTGCTGCTGAGCGAGCGCCAGCTCACGGAATCCTTCGCCGGTGTCGAATTGGTTGGCTAAGATGTCGGCGACACCAGCCAAGACCCTGGCTCCGTGTGCTCCGGCCTGGGCCAGAGTCACCACAATGTTGGCGGGTAACTGCGAGGATGCCTGCGTTCTCGGTCCGGTTGGCTGCGCCTTCTTCCAATCGGCGTCTAGCCGCGCGAGGGTGTCGATCAAGCTCTGCCACACGGCCAGTTGATCGGTGGATTTCTCAGGTGTGTAACCCTGCACGAGAACCTCCGCCACGCGTCCGACGCACCGTATGAAATGAGGATGAACTTGGAACTGTTCCTATCACTTTATTTAGGAAGGGGTCTTGTCACGTACAAAGGTGCATCCGCGACCGTCCTCCGGCGTCCGGTCGGGCGCCGCCGCGGGTCCTACCGAATAAATGGGTGCCGAGAGTGCTTAACGTCGACGTCTGTGGGTTCGCGGCAAGGCGGGTCACACCATTCCGGGTGGATGGTGCAGGGATTTTAGGACATTGGTTCGCCTGTCTGGATTGAGGGGGTCAGTGCCGATGCGGGTGGGGTGGACCGCCGAAGGGAGTCATGGCATGGGAGGTGGTTCGCTGTACTGAATGTCGGACGAAGGTGCCACCGATGTGTACGGATCCATCGGCCAGCTCGGCTTCTGAACCGGGGATCGGTCTGGCGTGCTGGGCGGAATTCTTGCTGCTGGTGTGGGCGCGGGTAGGCGATCGCTCCGGCAGCCAGTTCCCCGCGCTCGGCGGCCTGTGGTGCGCGTTTCCCGGGGTTGGTCTGGTGGCCCTCGGCGTGTTCGTGTAAGCCGAGCCGGTTGCCGACGAAGAGCAGTACCAGGCCGTGTTCTGCTGCTGCCTCGCGCCATCCGGTGGGGAAGTCCAGCGGCGCGTCGACGAGCAGAGGCTGGACGTGTGGCCAGGTGAGGGTCAGCGCTCCGGCTGGGGTGAGGTGTACCGCCCAGCCGGGACGCGGTCCCAGCGCCAGCCGGGACAGGTCGGTGGCTAAGGGCAGTCCCCGGTTCATGACCGCGTAGGTCAGCACGTCGGTGCGATCGACTTCGTTGTCGAGCGTCTGTGTTGCGCCCTCCATGAACAGAGCCGCGAACGTGGTTGCTCCGTGTTGCCACAAGTCGGCTTGCGCGTGCAGCGTCATCGGGTGCATCGCCTCGTCCTTCCCGAGGATGGTGGGTTGGAGCCGGAAACGGAGCGACGACCCTGCCACCATCACCGCAGTGGCAGTCCGTGGAACACCACCCGCGTTCCGGCGCGTACCGCCAGATCGCGCCACCGCGCAACTCCCAACCCCACCAGGCTCAGGCCTTTTGCCGCGCTACTCGACGAACTCGGAGTCGACGTGGCCGTGCTCACGAATGGCATCGACACGACCACCCCGGCCGGCCGCTTCCTGTTCCACGTCAATGGGAGTGCTGTCCGGTGCGCCGGCGGTAGTGGGGGCCAGCGCCCGCACCGCCCGCACCTCGATGCGCTTGGGCTTGACTTCCTCCACCTTGGGTACCACCACCTGCAGCACGCCATCTTCGGTCGATGCCTCGATCGCATCGGCCTTCACATGCAGCGGCAGCGTGATCGAGCGACGGAACAGTCCGTAGCGGCGCTCCAACACATGGAACTGCTCATCGGTTGAATCCTGCGTCAGCGACCGCTCGCCCTGGATCGTGAGCAAACCGTCCTGGAACGCAATCTCTAGGTCCTCGACCCTGACACCAGGCAGTTCGACTGTAACAACGTAGGCGTCCTTACGCTCGGAGATATCGACCGGCGGCGCCCAGGCTGGGGCAGTGGTCGCACCGGTGCCGGACTGCGGGGCCTCCTGACCAGCCGCCTGGGCAAGCAACCTGTACATCTGATTCATCTGGTCCTGCGCGCCGCGCAGGTCATGGAAGGCATCCCAGCGCGTCATGATGGCCATCTCAAAAATTTCCCTTATTCAGCTGTTCGGCGGCTCGGGATGAACCTAGAGCCCCACGCAGTGCGAAGAGCGTTCACTTGTCAAGCTGCTATGTTCACGTTATCGTGAACGGCGTTCACCGTCAATGCTCGTCGAGGGGGAGATGTCTTTGCGGGAGCAACCGACGGGCACGCCCAGACGGCGTCGCGCCGAAGAGCCGCGCTCGCTGTGGTTCAACGCCCCGGAAACCGATGACGAGGTTCGGCGCACCCTCACCCAGGAACGCGTGGTGGACCAGGCACTCACACTGATCGCCCAGGAAGGCGTCGAGGCGCTGACCATGCGCACCCTGGGCGCACGTCTCGGGGTGGTCCCCGGCGCGCTCTACCGTCACGTACGGAGTAAAGAGCAGCTCCAGGACCTGATCGTTGACGCCGTGCTCGCCGAGGTTGACTGCGACATCAACCACGCACTGCCCTGGAGCGAGCAGATCACTATACTCGCTCATCGGCTACGGAAGGTGTTGGAAGATCATCCTGGGGTCGCTGGCTTGCTGAAAACTCGCGACCCCCTCGGGCCGCACTCCCTCGCCTTGGCCGAAGCGTTCCTGCTGCCACTGCACAACGCCGGATTCCCTCACCGCGAAGCCGGCCTCGCGTTCTTCCTCACCGTCGACTACACCATCGGATTTGAGGTCAGCAGCCCCCGCATCTCCGTCAACGAACAACGTGTCCAGGACGCGGCGACCAGAAAACGGCTCCACGAATTCTTCCGGTCGCTTCCCGGTGACCGCTTCCCCACCTTGATCGCCCTCGGCGAGCACGTCTGGCTCGACAACCGCGACGAGCGATTCACCGCCGGCATCAACGCGCTCGTCGACGGGCTGGAGCGAGCCCGGCACCCGACACCACCACCCCAGATGACCGGCACCGCTCACACCTCACGACCAGCCGCCGCTGGCACATTTGCCGCAGCCGACCAGCCCGATCGGGCTGGCGGCGAGAAGTAAACGGAGAGAGGCCGGCTGCCCCGAAATTGGTGGCTAGCGAAGTTACGAGCGAACCATCGGTGGCGCGGTGGACCCGGTGACCGCGCCGGTGTTGGCTGCGCGGGTTGGCAAGCATCTCACCCGAGTGCCGCACGTCATCGTGGACCTGGGCGAGGTGAGGGTCCAGGGTCCGCAGACCTGACGGTCCTGCTCATGCTGCACCAAGAGGCGTGGGTTGTCGTTCAGCTCGGGCCGCGGAATGGGAATGGACGCAACAAACGGACGCCACCCCGAGGTACTGGGGCGACGTCCGAGCCGCACGGGTGATCGGGTTACCAAGCGTGCACAATGCGCCACGTTGAACGGCCTCGGCGTCGGCACACGAGAATCGCATGCTGACGCAGGCCCGCGACGCTACGCCTTATCGCGGCGTGCTCTGCGTGAGTTCCCGGTACTACCCGTGCTGGAACGCCAGCTGGGAGGACGGACCTTCTCTGCTGATCCGGCCTTGGCCTGTCAGCGTTCTCTAAAACAGGTCTACTCTTTAATACTCTTCGCCACAAGGGCACGGGAGATTGGGCCCGCATCCCACCGCGAGGCTGAGACAAAATCCAGCCGAAAATTCACCTGTATCCAGATCAGCCGGTGAGACAAAATGGGAGTACGGTGCAACTACTGAGGACATTTCGAGCGCCACGTTCACGTCGGCGCCGTCGTCAGCACACGACGGTTTCGGTCTCCATTTGGGAGGCAGGAGCGCCGACATGATGTCGGTCCCGGAGCGTCAGCACAGCATTCCGGATACTGGCGCGGAGACCACGAAGCCTGATTCACGGCTGGCGTTTCCGTCATCACCCACAGCCCAGGGCGTCGGGGACGGCAGCTGGTGGCCGCGGACCCGGGACCCGGCGGCGGAGCTGCCCGCCCTGATCGCCGCGGGGACTGACCGGTTGGGCATGGTGGCTCGGATCGCGCTGAACGCCGACGCCTGGGACACCAGGCCCCAGTGGTTGGGCGAGACTGTTCAAGGGTGCTGCCGAGTCATTGGCGAACGACCACGCCGAGCGTCGGGCTGCGCGAGAGGTGACCGAGGGTCTCTCCGACCGCTACCAGCGTCTTGTGGCCAGCACGATCAGACCACCTACATCTACCTGACCCAGGCTCGGATAGTGGCTCCCGGAGTCAGTCCTCTGCCCGCTGCCGGGATGCACTGGCGAGGACGGCTCTCAGAAATATCGGGGTGGTCCTTCGGTCATCTTGGCGGTGAGCCGCCAACCGATGCGGTTGAGCCGCCAACTGCTCCGGCGCAAGACTTCAGCGCGAGTAATTGAGGAAACGGCCCAGTAGTGGCAGGTTAAGCCCGTCGGACGGTGCGTCCACAGCGCACCGTCTGGCGTGGTCAGGGTTGCCTGACAAGGGGTTTCTCTGAGGTGGCGGGCGCCGTACCGTCCGTGGCGGTAGCCCGTCTCCGGCCTCAATGGGCCGTGTATAAAGGACCGCCGGCCGGGTACAAGGAGGATGGGGGTGTACCCGGTCGGCGGCTAGTACGCCAGCTTCCAAGGGGGTGTCCACTGGCGCAATTCGGGGAGCAGGGCGGTCAAACAGACGCCCCACAACTCGTTGGACTGACAGACGTCATGTGGAGCCGGATCGTACGGGTATTTCGCCGGTAGTTCTCAGTGTGCTCTGTTGCCCTGCTGCTGACCACCGCCGATGCCGACTACCGCTATCGACAGGCCGGTGCCAGCGTACGTGCCGCCTAGCATTTGGCCGATGAGCGATTTCCGGGAGGACCCCAGGAGGAAATGGGCGCATTTCGCAGGACCACGCTGCACTGGTCACGGTCCGGCCCCTCTCCGAACGAAGCGATCGAGGCTGAACTATACACCTTTCGAAATGCAGGTCAATGAGGGTTATTCAGCCGG
>QHBY01000546.1 GCA_003244245.1 Pseudonocardiales bacterium | reverse complement strand
CGGCTGGTCGGCGCCCGACCCGCAGGCAAACTTCGTGTGGCTGCCCGCGGGTGCGGCTACCGACGACCTCGCCGCTGGCCTGATCCAGACGGGTGTCGTCGCGCGCGCCTTCACCGGGGTGGGTGTTCGGGTCACCGTTGGCTCCGAGGACTCCGTCGACGCCTTCCTCGCCGCGTTCGAGCACGTCGCCGCTGCTCCCGGTGCCGACAAGCTGGCCGCCGCTTGGGGCTTGCCCGCCGGCGCGGAGGCTCTTCGGGTCCTTCGTTGGCTCGACCGGTTGGCGGCGGTTGAGGGCCGGCTGATCGATCTGAGCGGCCGCGGCAGAATGCCGGGCCTCGCTCAGCCAGACCCCGGCGGCACCGAGCGCTGGGACGCCGGCCAGATATGGGCCCACGTCGGCGAGATCGGGGGCTACTGGACCGATCAGTTGGAACTGGTGGCCGACGAGGCGGCTGTCTCCACAGGGCCGGTCCCATTCGGGAGGGTGAAATCCGATCCGGCTCGGATCGCGGCCGTGGCCGGAGGGAGAAACCTCGAGCCGGCCACCCACGTGCACGCGATGCTGGCGGCCATGGACCGGCTGCGCGATGTGCTCGCCGGGATGAGCACGACCGACTGGACGCGCGTCGGTCGGCACTCGACCCTCGGGGTCATGGACGTCGACGCCATCGTCGAGGAGTTCCTCGTCGGCCACTGGGAACAGCACGCCGCTCAGCTGGAGACCCTCGGTGACTGAGGCCATTTTGGCGTACGGCGTCGACCACGCTGGTCAGGTCGTCGCGCGTGACGGCGACCGGGTCGTCGACCTCGCCCTCATCGACGGGCTCGACGTCGGCCGGGAGGTGTGGAGCAGCGGATCACTCAACGCGTTCATGGCCCTCGGCCCCGACGCCTGGTCGTCCACCCAGACCGCCTTGGCCACGGCGCTGTCCTCGGGGTCGGTGCCGGCCGCCGCCATGAGACCACTCGACGAGGTCAGCCTCGTGTTGGCGTGGGGGGTGGCCGACTACGTGGACTTCTACGCATCCGAAGCCCACGCGACCCACATGGGCGAGCTGCTGCGACCGGACTCGCCTTCGCTGCCGGCGGCGTGGCGCCACCTGCCGATCGGCTACCACGGGCGTTCTTCGACGGTGGTGGTGAGCGGATCGGAGATACCGCGGCCCTGCGGGCTCACCGCCGGCGGCGACGCGGCGGCGCCCACCTTCGGACCGTCGGGTCGACTCGACGTCGAGGTGGAGCTGGGGTTCGTGGTCGGTGTGGGGTCCGCGCGCGGCCAGCCCATACCAGCCGAGCGCGCCGGCGAGCACGTCTTCGGAGTGGTGTTGGTCAACGACTGGAGCGCCCGGGACATCCAGGGTTTCGAGTACCAGCCCCTCGGACCGATGCTCGGCAAGTCCTTCGCTACCTCAGTGTCGCCGTGGGTCGTGCCGCTCACGTCGTTGTCGCCCTGGCAGGTCGACGGGCCGGTCCAGCAGCCCACGCCAGCCCCGTACCTGCGGGTGCCCGAGCCCCGGAACCTCGACATCCGCTTGGAGCTGTCGGTCAACGGCTCCGTCCTCAGCCAGACCTCGGCCGCCGGGCTGTACTGGTCGATGGCTCAGCAGCTGGCTCACCTGACCATCAACGGCGCCTCGGTCCGCACCGGCGACCTGTTCGCATCCGGGACCATCTCGGGATGGGACCCGGGGAGCGAAGGAAGCCTGATGGAGCTGACACGGGCGGGGAAGTCCCCGCTGCGGCTGTCGGACGACTCGCAGCGAAGCTGGCTCGCCGACGGCGACATCGCCGTCATACGCGGGTGGTGCTGCACAGACGACGGCGCCGTGGTGATACTGGACGAGGTGTCGGGGCGTATCGTCGCCCCGCTGGCGTCTGGAGGCCCGCTTGTCGCGGAGGGCTCCCGATGACGCATTACCAACGTGTCGGCGATGTCCCGCGCAAGCGCCACACGATGCATCGCGACGGTGACGGCAACCGCCTCGCCGAGGAGCTGATGGGAGAGGAGGGGTTCTCGGCGGCCTCTTCGTTGCTCTACCACCGCCACTCGCCGAGTGCCATCACCGCCATCTCGCCGGCGTCGATCACCCGCTCGCCGCTGCACCCCAACGAGCCGCTGACCCCTTGGCACCTGCGCGCGCCGCAGCTGCCGCCTGGCGGGGACCTGGTCACCGCGCGCCACGTGCTGGCAGCCACTTCCACCCTCACACTGTGCTGGGTCTCGGCCGAGCGGACCAGCCCCTTGTACAGGGACGCCACGGGCGACGAGCTGGTCTACGTGCAGACCGGCACCGGGCGCCTGGAGACCAGCTTCGGCCCGCTGGAGGTCGGCCCCGGCGACTACCTGTTGGTCCCCGCTGCCACCACCCACCGCTGGGTGGTCGAAGACGGCGGAGTGCTCGAGGCGTTGGTGCTCGAAGCTGCCGGCCACGTCGGTGTGCCCGAGCGCTACCTGACCTCCACCGGCCAGCTGCGAGAGGGTGCGCCGTTTTGTGAGCGGGACCTTCGAGTGCCAGCCGAACCCCTCTTGGTCGAGGCGACCGACGTCGAGGTGCTGGTCCGCAGCCGGGCGGGGTGGAGCTGGCACACCCACGCGCACCACCCGTTCGACGTGGTCGGCTGGGACGGCTGCCTGTACCCCTACGCGTTCAACATCGCCGATTTCGAGCCGATCACCGGCCGCATCCACCAGCCACCGCCCGCGCACCAGGTCTTTGCCGGCACCGGTTTCGTGATCTGCAATTTCGTGCCCCGCAAAGTCGACTACCACCCGCTGGCGGTACCGGTGCCCTACTACCACTCCAACGTCGATTCCGATGAGGTCATGTTCTACTGCGGTGGAGACTACGAGGCGCGTAAGGGCAGCGGAATCGGTCCGGGCTCGATCTCCCTGCATCCCGGTGGTCACTCACACGGCCCGCAGCCGGGCGCGGTCGAGCGCAGTCTCGGGGCCGAATCCTTCGACGAGCTGGCCGTCATGGTGGACACCTTCCGCCCGCTGGAACTGGGTGAGGGCGGTGCCGCGTGCGAGGACCCGGCGTACCCATGGAGCTGGTCGGGACGGGGACCAACCAGGTGACCAGCCGGACGGTGACCTCCTGGACCGGGGTGGCGGCGGAGCATCCGTTCGGCCTGCACACGCTGCCCTACGGCGTCTTCACCGACGCGGTTGGCTCGCAGCCACGTGTCGGGGTGGCGGTGGGCGACGCCATCCTCGACCTCACCACAGCCACCAGGGATCTGCTGCCCGAGCACGCCGCGCTGTTTCGCAACGGCAGTCTCGACGCGTTGCTGGCCGCGGGACGCCAGACGTGGACGATGGTCCGAGAGACGCTGACCCGCTGGCTGACCGACGATCGGCACGCCGAGGCGCTGGCGCCACTGCTCCTACCGGCCACCGATGTGACGATGCAGCTGCCATTCACAATCGCCGACTACGTCGACTTCTACTCGTGCGAGCAGCATGCGGCCAACATCGGACGGATCTTCCGGCCTGGCCAGCGAGCAGTACCGCCGAACTGGCGGCATCTGCCGGTCGGCTATCACGGCCGGGCCGGAACTGTTGTGGTCTCCGGAACGCCGGTCATCCGGCCGAGCTGTCAGCGGCGCCTGCCCGAGGGCACCGTCACCTTCGGTCCCTCGACCGCACTGGACTTCGAGGCCGAAATCGGGTTCGTAATCGGCACGCCGTCGGTCCTGGGTCGGCCGGTCCCGCTCACCGACTTCGCCCACCATGTGTTCGGGCTGTGCCTGCTCAATGACTGGTCCGCCCGGGACATCCAGTCCTGGGAGTCCGTCCCGCTCGGTCCGTTGCTCGGCAAGTCGTTCGCCACTTCGATCTCCCCGTGGGTGGTCCCGCTGGATGCCCTGAGCACTGCGCGCATCCGGCCACCGGTGCGCGATCCCTACCCGCTGCCCTATCTCGACGACACCATCACCGAGCCGTGGGGATTGGACATCACGCTGGAGGTGCGGCTCAACGGTCAGCTGATCTCCCGCCCACCGTTCGCCGGGATGTACTGGACGGCCCCGCAGCAGCTGGCCCACCTGACCAGCAACGGCGCGTGCCTGCGCACCGGTGATCTGTTCGCCTCCGGCACGGTCAGCGGCGCCGCGCCGGACGAGCGGGGCTGTCTGCTCGAGCTCAGCTGGAATGGCTCGGCGCCACTGACCCTCGCTGACGGCTCCACCCGCACGTTTCTCGCCGACGGCGACGAGGTGTCGATCACTGCGACCGCGTCGGGACCTGAGGGCACCAGCGTCGGGCTCGGCGAGGTCTGCGGGCGGATCAGCCCCGCGCTGGTCGACAGGGCACCTCGGGGCTAACAGGCTCGAGGTGGTACGCCGACCCGATGGGGCGGCGCTCCTCATCCAGAACGAAGACGGTATGGGTCGAGCGCACCTCGGGCATGCCCTGCAGACGGTAGAGGACGACATCACGCAGCGCCGCGATGTCGGGCACGCGGACCAGCAGGACAAAATCGAATTCGCCGCTTGTCACCGCTACGTACTCGACGCCCGGCAACCGGCTGACCTTGTCCCGAGTCGCCGGCCACGACCCCTGCTCGACGTTGATCATGATCATGGCTGCGATATCGAGTCCGATCGCGTGCGGATCGACGTCGGCGCGGAAACCGCAGATCACGCGGTCTGCCATCAGCCGGTCGTAACGGGCGTAGCCGGTCGCCCGGGAGACCCCTGCTCGGGCGGCCACCTCGTTCACCGACGCGCGACCCTCGTCGACCAGGATGCTCAGCATCCGACGATCGACGTCATCGAGGGGGCGAGGTGAGACGTCCATCGCTTGCTGAGGCTAGCACCCGAATACTCGTCTGGCATTGCGGCTCAAACGTTGAACGATCGTTCCTTCAGGCGCAGGCTCTTGCCATGGTCCTGCCGATCGCGCCTACCCGGTTCGAGCTGTCCCAGGACCACCCTGGCTTCAGCGATCCGGCGTACCGCTCGCGCCGGGCCCGGATCGCCGAGGTCGGCGCCGCCCACCGCCGCGGCGACCCGATCCCGGACGTCACCTACACCGCCGAGGAGGACTCGGTCTGGCGGGTCGTGTCCGCCGAGCTCGCCGCCAAACATCGCGAGTACGCGTGCGCCGAGTACCTCGTCGGCGCACAGCGACTCGTGCTTCCGACCAGGCGCGTGCCGCAGCTACGGGAGGTTGACCAGCGGGTCCGCCGCCTGACCGGCTTCCACATCAGCCCGGTGCCCGGGCTCGTGCCGACCCGAACCTTCTACGGGTCTCTCGCGGAGCGGACCTTCTCGTCGACGCAGTACATCCGTCACCATTCGGTGCCCTTTTACACACCGGAGCCGACATCATCCACGAGATCATCGGACACGCCAACATGCTGGCCAACCCGGTGTTCGCCGACCTGTACGAGGTGGCAGGGCGGGCATCGCTACGGGCCACGACCGCCGTTTCGCTCGATGTCTTCAGCCGAATCTTCTGGTTCACGCTCGAGTTCGGCGTGGTCCACGAGCACAGCACGATGAAGGCCTACGGTGCCGGCCTGCTGTCGTCCTACGGTGAGATCGAAGCGTTTCGCGATGCGAAGATCCGGCGGTGGGACCTTCGTGCCATGGCGACTCAGGACTACGACATCACGCATTACCAGCCGGTGCTGTTCGCGGCCGCGTCATCCGAGCAGATGCTCTCGGACCTCCACTCGTTCTTCTCGTCCTATGACGACAAGGCATGCAACCAGCTGCTCGCCCGAGCAGTGGGACACCGTTGTGCCGGCTAAGCCGGCGGGTGGCGGGTGCCTCGTGTTCGACGCGCGTCTGTCGCGTCAGCCGCGCCCTCGGTCGATCAGCCGGGACAGCACGATGACGCTCTCGGTGTGGTCGACATTCGGCTCGTCCCGGACCCGCTCCATGGCCTGCTCCAGGTGCCTGATGTCGACGGCCAGCATATGCAGCAAGGCGTCGGCCGCACCCGAGACGGTGCACGCACCGACCACCTCCGGCACCCGCTCCAGGCTGCGCCTCAGGTCCTGCGGGGAGACCGTGCCCTGGCAATAGACCTCCACGTACGCCTCGGTGGTCCAGCCCAGCGCCGACGGGTCGACCACGACGGTGAAACCCCGGATCGCGCCGCTGGCACGCAGCCGGTCCACCCGGCGCTTCGCCGCCGGCGAGGACAGGCCCACCTCGGCGCCGATCTCGGCATAGGTGGCGCGGCCGTCCCGGAGCAGGCAGCCGATCACCCGGTGGTCGATGTCATCCACGGGCCCTCACTCCTTCGTCACTGCGGGAAAAACGCAAGGTTCCATCATAAATCACCTGAGAACGCAACGAACATATTGTATGCCTGCAAGATGTGGGTATTGCTTGCGCAACGGGGCCCGCATACCGTTTCGGTGTGACCGTCCTGCTGGAGTCTCCGACACCCCGTACCGTCTCCGGCCGGGGCGTCCGCCCGCGCCGGTACCTGATGTGTCCGCCCGAGTACTTCACCGTCGCCTACTCGATCAACCCGTGGATGGACGTCAGCCGCCCCACCGACACCACGCTGGCCTGGCGGCAGTGGGAGACGCTGCGCCGGACCTACCTGGACCTAGGGCACACCGTGCAGGTCATCGCGCCGGTACCCGGCCTGCCCGACATGGTCTTCGCCGCCAACGGTGGGCTGGTCATCGACGGGAACGCGCTGAGCGCCCGGTTCGCCCACCCCGAGAGGGCCGCCGAAGGCCCGGCCTACCTGACCTGGCTGCGCTGCGCCGGGCTGAGCTCGGCGAACGAGGCCGAGCACGTCAACGAGGGTGAGGGTGACTTCCTGATGGTTGGCGGCTCCCACGGCATCGTGCTGGCCGGTACCGGGTTCCGCACCGTACCCGCGGCGCACGCCGAGGTCCAGGCGCTGTTCGGCCATCCGGTGGTGTCGCTGCGGCTGGTCGACCCGCGCTTCTATCACCTGGACACCGCGCTCGCGGTGCTCGACGAGCACACCGTGGCCTACTACCCGGAGGCGTTCAGCCCGGGCAGCCGCGAGGTGCTGCGCAGGCTGTTCCCGGACGCGCTGCTGGCCGACGCGCGCGACGCCGCGGTGCTGGGGCTCAACGCGGTATCCGACGGGCTGCACGTGGTGCTCGCCGAGCAGGCCAGCGGGCTGGCGGCGCAGCTGCGCGAGCGCGGCTACCAGCCGATCGGCGTCGACCTGTCCGAGCTGCTCAAGGCCGGCGGCGGGGCGAAGTGCTGCACCCTGGAGATCCGGGAATGAGCCTGCTCTCCGATGCCACCGCCGCCAGCTCGCCCGGCGTGGCCGACCACCTCCGGCAGGCCGACGCGCACACCGCGCACAACTACGACCCGCTACCTGTGGTGATCGCCGCGGCCGAGGGCGCCTGGGTCACCGACGTCGCCGGCAACCGCTACCTGGACTGCCTCTCGGCGTACTCGGCGGTGAACTTCGGCCACCGCAACGAGCGGGTCCTGGCCGCCGCCCGAGCGCAGCTGGACCGGGTCACGCTGACCAGCCGGGCGTTCGGCCACGACCAGCTAGGCCCGTTTTGCGCCGAGCTCGCCGAGCTCGTCGGCAAGCAGCTGGTGCTGCCGATGAACACCGGCGCGGAGGCGGTGGAGAGCGCCATCAAGGTCGCCCGCAAGTGGGGCTACCAGGTCAAGGGGGTGCCTAACGGTCGAGCCACCATCATCGTCGCCGACGGGAACTTCCACGGCCGCACCACCACGATCATCAGCTTCTCCGACGACCCGGACGCCCGCGCCGACTTCGGCCCGTACACCCCTGGCTTTCGCACCGTGCCCTACGGCGACGCGACCGCGCTGGCCGAGGCGATCGACGAGCACACCGTGGCGGTGCTGCTGGAGCCGGTACAGGGCGAGGCCGGCGTCATCCTGCCACCGCTGGGCTACCTGGGCCTCGTCCGCGAGCTCTGCACCCGTGAGAACGTGCTGTTCATCGCCGACGAGATCCAGTCCGGGCTGGCCCGCACCGGCCGGACGCTGGCCTGCGAGCACTACGACGTGGTGCCGGACATGTACCTGCTCGGTAAGGCCCTCGGTGGCGGGGTGGTGCCGGTGTCGGCCGTGGTCGCCGACTACGACGTGCTGGGCGTGCTGCGTCCCGGCCAGCACGGCTCGACTTTCGGCGGCAACCCGCTGGCCTGCGCGGTCGGCCGCGCCGTGGTCGCGATGCTGGGCACCGGGGAATACCAGCACCGGGCCCGCCAGCTCGGCGAGCACCTGCACCGCGAGCTCGACGCGCTGGTCAGCCGCGGCGTCACCGCCGTGCGCTGCCTCGGGCTGTGGGCCGGGGTGGACATCGACGCGACCCTGGGTACCGGACGCGAAGTGTGCCGACGGCTGCTGAAGCACGGCGTGCTCGCCAAGGAGACCCACGGCGCCACCATCCGACTGGCCCCGCCGCTTGTCGTCGAACGCGACGAGCTGAGCTGGGCCGTGGGCGCACTGCACGCGGTGCTCACCGACATGACCTCCGCCACCAGGACCTAGGAGCCCGCCAAGTCGCTTCCACCAGACCGATTGCTCGGTCGGCTGCTGACGTACATGCTGACGCGTGACCGATGAGCGGAGGGTGGATCATGCCGGCATCGCAGGAGCACATCAGCGGCGCCACGCCGATGGGAGCGACGCTCGTGGACGGTGGGGCGACGTTTCGGGTGTGGGCGCCGGGAGCGCGGAGTGTGCATGTGGCGTTCGGTGACGTGGAGGGATACGCGCCCGCGCCTGACGCCGCGTTGGTCGAGAACCCGAACAGTCATCACTGGACGGGCTTTACCCCGGGCGTGGTGGATGGCACAAAATATCGCTTCTGGGTTGTGGGTGAAGGCAGCGCTGGTTTCAAGCGTGATCCGTGGGCGCGCGAGCTCGAGTTCGGAGACTCCAAGGAGACTGATTGCATCGTCCGGGCACGCGACTCCTATCCCTGGCACGACGAGCGGTTCGCGCCACCGGCGTTCAACGATCTGATCGTGTACCAGCTCCACGTCGGCGTCTTTTCTGCCATCGACGACGCCGGCCGCGACCGCCGACTCGGCCGAGTAGCGAAGTTGCTCGACGCCCTCGATCGCATCGAGTACCTCGCCGACCTCGGGGTAAATGCTGTCCAGCCGCTTCCCTTCGTCGAGTTCCGGACACCTTCGAGCCAGGGCTACAACGGCACCGACATCTTCTCGCCAGAGATGGACTATTGTGTGGAACCCGAGGAGCTGCCGCCATACCTCGTCCGGGTAAACCGGTTGCTGGTCAAGAAGGGGCGCGCACCACTGATGGCAGCGCAGCTCACCGGTCAGGTGAACCAGCTCAAGGCGTTCATTGACGTGTGCCACTTATATGGCATCGCCGTGCTCGCCGACGTGGTGTACAACCATGCTGGCGGCGACCTCGACGACCAAAGCCTCGACTTCTTCAACCGGCCAGCCAACCCCAACGAAACAAGCAGTATCTACTTCTCAACTGGACGCGAAGCGGGCGGGAAAGTCTTCCAGTACGCCGAGCCCGAGGTCCGTGAGTTCCTCATCGGCAACGCCCGCATGTTCCTGGACGAATACCACGTGGACGGCTTCCGGTTCGACCAGGTCACCGTGATCGATCGAAACGGTGGTTGGTCCTTCTGCCAGGACCTCACCAACACATTACGGTACCACAAACCGTCGGCTCCGCTCATCGCGGAATACTGGGGTGAATACCGCTGGAAGGCGATATTACCGCCGTTCGACAACGCGGGCATGGGCTTTGATCTCGGCTACGCCGATGGCCTGCGCGATTCCGTGCGCGAGGTACTCCGGCAGACAGCGGGCGGTGGCGACGCCAGCGTAGACATCGGGTGCCTTCGGGCCGGTCTGTACCGCCCGGTCAACGTTCCCGAGGCGTGGCGGGCCTACAACTGCATCGAAAACCACGATCTGCTCCTCGACGCCGACGGCGACCACCGCTACCCACGCATTCCCCGCAGGGCCGACTGGGACAACACTCGGTCGTGGCTGGCCCGCAGCCGGTCTCGGGTGGCGACCGGGCTGTTGCTTACCGCACCCGGTGTGCCGATGCTGTTCATGGGCCAGGAGTTTCTGGAGGACAAGTGGTGGTCCGACGATCCCCATCGCGCCGATCGGTTCATCTGGTGGGCCGGATTAGAGGGCGGCGACCGCCACATGAGCGACTTTCACCAGTTCACCCGTGACCTCATCTGGCTGCGGCGGCGTCAGCCGGCGCTGCGGTCCGAACTCGTGAACGTGTACCACGTCGACAACATCAACCGCCTGCTCGCCTACCATCGGTGGCTCTCCGGCGTGGGGCGCGACGTGGTTGTGATCGCCAGCCTCCGCGAACAGACCTTCTCTGACCACAGCTACGCGCTCGGCTTCCCCGGGCCCGGCCACTGGCACGAAGTGTTTAACAGCGACATCTATGACCACTTCGCGAACCCATCGGCCCAGGGCAACCCGGGTGGCATCGATGCCGATGGCGGTCCGCTGCATGGCATGGGCCAGTCGGCGCGCATCACGATTCCCGCCAACAGCATCATCGTCTTCGCCCGCGACCATGGCGATTGAGGCTTCGTCGAGGCGCCATTATGAGACTTCGAAATTCACCCGGCGATCATCGTGGTGGTGGCGCCAACGTCCGGTGGTGCCGATGACTTTCCAGATCTTGCCATTCGCCTTCGACAGCACGTAGAGCTCGCCGCGACTATCGGTGCCGAACCGCAAATCGACTCGGGAGCTTCCCGCCAGCTGTTGCATGGTAACCAGCTGACCTTTGTCCGTAAACAGCGCGAGCTCATAGACTGTGGCCAGTTTACCGCCCAAGTGCATCTCTCGAGTGTCGGCGTAGAACACGCGGCCCGGCACGAAATCGGAGAACAGATACTTGCCGCGCAGCTCTGTCACACCACCCTGGTAGACGAAACCGCCGACTACCGCGTGCCCGCTGGTCCGGCACGACGGCTGACCCGGCGGTGGGTTATGAGCGAAAGCCACTACAGGATAGATGTATCCGTACTTGCTGTCATCAGCAGGCGGAGTAAAGACACCACAAGAGGGGTCACCGGCCTTGAAGACAAACGGGCCCTCCCGCTGGCTCCACCCGAAGTTGTCTCCGGGGTGCACCTCATAAATCGATTCGATCTGCTGCTCGCCAACGTTGGCCAAAAACATTCGATGGCCGTTGCCAGAGTCCCAGCTGAAGCGGACAGGATCGCGCAGACCAGAGGCGTAGATTTCCCTGAGAGCGACGCCCGGTCTGCCGACAAAGGGGTTGTCCGGCGGAGAATTCCATAGTTTCCGTTGGCACCGTTAGTGCCCTGCGGGTCGATTCGCAGGATCTTTCCTTGCGGAACTCTCAGATCTTGCGGAACCGTGGTCACCTTACCCGGGCTCTCTTCACCGACCACGCCCCCGTCACCGGCCGCAATGTAGAGCAATCCGTAGTCCTTGTCACCGGGCTGTGCAGGCGGGTTGAAACCGATCTGCTGGAGGCCATGTATGGTATCGGCGAATCCGAGTCGAAGCACTTCTCTCCGCGTTCCCTTAAAAGTGCTCGCGCTGGATCAGCTGCCTTCCACTCGGTCACCACAGCTTGAGAAGGCATCTCCTGCGGGTAAGGCAAATCGGGCAGCTTGGTTTGCGGGACCTTCGGGTTAAGCGCAGGACCAGCGTCGGTGTGGGCGGTGTAGAATTTACCGGTTTTATTGAGCTCAGGGTCGAAAGCCACGAAGACGAACCCGTTTGACAGACTTTTGGTATTCATGAAGTTCGGGGCGAACTCCGCGCCGACATCAAGGTAGGTTTGTGGCTTACCGTCTTTGATGAGGTACATTTTGCCGTTGAGGTCGGGCACGAACAGGCGTCCCGAACCGTCCGGGATTTCACCTAGATAATTGATCCGGGCCCAACGGTCAAGGTTGTCGCCGGGCGGTGGCGGCGGGTCCGTCTTCGACGACGGTATCGTCACGAACTCCTCAAGGGTCAACCCCAAGCCGGAGGCAATCGGGGCCGCAAGTGGATGAACAAGCGGCCGACCGCCGGCGGTGCGACCCCTTGTGGCGTCGAACACGCCGTCGTCACAAGAACGGCAACAAGTGCTGTCACAACAGTGAGCCAGCGTCCTGAATGTCGGGGCATGTGATGATCATATAATGGTAAACAATGCCTGAAGCATCGGATACACGGCGTGGTGATGATGCCCCTAGCATGAGGGTTATTCACGAGCCCTGATAAATGATAGATGAGTTGTCCACGGCGCGCCTACTTGGGC
>QHBY01000545.1 GCA_003244245.1 Pseudonocardiales bacterium | reverse complement strand
CCGGTCTCGGCGGCCAACGCGGAGGCGATCGAGGCGTGGGACGGTCCGCTCTTCGATCGATTCGTCAAGTACCGCCACATCGTGGTGGCGGGTCTCAAGCAGTTCGGCGACGAGGCGATGCGGGTCTTCGCACCGCCCCGCGGCGGCCGGGTCCTGGACATCGGCTGCGGGTTCGGGGACGCGACCCAGCAGCTCGCCGAGCTCGTCGGACCCGGGGGGCTGGCCGTCGGCGTCGACGCGGCGCCGCGGTTCATCGAGGCGGCACGCGGAGGCCGAGCAGGCGGCGCTCGCCAACGTGCGGTTCGAGGTCATGGATGTCGAGAGCAGCTCGTTCGACGAGCGCTTCGACTCCGCGTTCTCGCGCATGGGCACGATGTTCTTCGCCAGCCCCGTGGCGGCGCTGCGTAACGTGCGCGAGGCGCTCGTTCCCGGCGGCCGCCTGGTCATGGTCGTCTGGCGCGCGAGGGAAGAGAACGAGTGGCTCTATCGGCCGCAACTGATCACCGAGCGCTTTGTGACCAAACCTGAGGAGTACGACGAGCCGACGTGCGGCCCCGGCCCGTTCTCGATGGCCAACGCCGACACCCCGAGCGGGATCCTGGTCAGCGAGCCACCAGCGTCGGTTGCACTCAGGACCGAGGCGGCGGTAGCGTCAGCCCGTCACCCACGAGGGAGGGCAATCTGTGCCTGCCACGCCGGACTCTGAACTCAAGGCCGGCCATCGCACGATGTGGGCATCGGGCGATTACCCATCGATGGTCGAGACCTTTCTCCTACCGCTGGGGCCAAGGCTCGTCGAGGCGTGCGCGATCGGGTCGGGAAAGGAGGTTCTCGACGTGGCAGCCGGGACCGGCAACGCCTCGATCCCGGCGGCGCAGACCGGCGCGAAGGTCACGGCCAGTGACCTGACGCCCGAGCTGCTCGAGGCGGGCCGAGCGCGCGCGGCGGCGGGGGGGGGCGAGCTCGAGTGGGGCGAAGCCGACGCCGAGCACCTGCCGTTCGAGGATGAGTCGTTTGACGTCGTCATGTCGTCGATCGGCGCGATGTTCGCTCCCCATCACCAGGATGTCGCCGACGAGCTCATCCGCGTGTGCTGTCCAGGTGGCACGATCGGGCTGCTGAGCTGGACGCCGGAGGGCATGATCGGTGCGCTGTTCCGGACGATGGGGCCATTCGCACCGCCGCCCCCAGCGGGCGCGCAACCACCTCCGCTGTGGGGCAGCGAAGACCACCTGCGGGAGTTGTTCGGCGAGCGTGTCGAGTTTCGCGCCGTGGAGCGCGACCTGCTCGAGGTCACGGCCTTCGAAAGACCCCGCGACTACGGCGAGCACTTCAAGGCGCTGTACGGCCCGGCCATCGCCGCCCGCGCGAACGCGCAGCACACTGGGCGCCAGGACGAGCTCGACGACGCGCTGAACCAGCTCTGCGACGAGTGGAACCGTGGCACGCCCGAGCGCGCACGCTTTGAGATGGAGTACCTGCTCGCCGTGGGCACACGGGCCTGACAAGTGGTCGCGCGGCGACGCTGATCGCGAGGTCGAAGCCGAACGGGCCGCCTCTGCCGATGAGGGGAGCCGTGATGCGCTGGTGCGCCGAGGGCGTGGTCTGGCTTGCGGCGCCGGTAACCCCGTGCCTTGAGCGAGTCCTATCTCGGTGCGGTGACATTGGTGGCCGCCGCGTAATGACGACGGTCCCCTTCCCGACGATCGGCATGGCCCGCGAAGGCGAGGCCGTCACGATCGCAGCGCCAAAGTCAGCACCCGAGATTTAGGCCGCGTCTTCCTCGTCGTAGTCGGGGTATTGCGGCGGCGCCTCGCCGACGGAGTCGAGCAGCCGCGGGTAGCCCTGACCGTCCGCGGCGGTGATCTGGCGCAGCGTGAGTCGAACGCGCCACTCGTCGCCGAAGTCGAACAGGTAGGCGATCCGCTGGCCCGGTTTCAGGCGCAGCCGGTCGAGGCGGATCTCGGAGCTCTCGGGAGCCGGCCCCATCGCAAACGGACCGA
>QHBY01000544.1 GCA_003244245.1 Pseudonocardiales bacterium | reverse complement strand
TCCCCAGGCATTCGCCCACCTGCTCCAGGCGATCGACTTCCATACCGCGCGGACGCTGGAGGTGGCGCTGGTCGGCGAGGACCGCGCCGACCTCGAGCGTGTCATCCGCGCGGAGTTTCGTCCCCACCTCGTAGTCGCCGCCGGCGCGACGGGATCGGTCCCCCTGCTCGAAGGGCGCACGCCCGTCGATGGCCACGCGGCGGCATACGTGTGTGAGCATTTCGCCTGCCAGGCGCCGGTCACGGAGCCGGGCGAGCTGGCGGCGCTGCTTGACTAGCGGTCGACGGGGCGTCGCCGGGAACGCTGTTTGAACCTTGCGACCCGCTAGACTTGACCGCGATGAAACTCAACCTGCTGGTGACACGCACGGTGGTCGGCGGGCTCTTCGTCGGCCATGGCACCCATAAGCTGTTTGGCTGGTTCGGCGGCCACGGGCTCGAGGGGACGGGAGGGTTCTTCGAGAGCATCGGCGTCCGGCCCGGCCGGCGCAGCGCGCTTGTCGCCGGCACGGCCGAGGCGCTCGGTGGTGCGCTGCTGGTCGCGGGCCTCTTCACCCCGATCGCCGCGGCGGCGCTCTCGAGCGTGATGATCACGGCGATCCGCCATGTCCACGGCGCCAAGGGGCCATGGGTCACCGACGGCGGTTACGAGTACAACCTCGTGCTCCTGGCCACCATGTTCGCCCTGACCGAGGCGGGTCCGGGCCCGGTCTCACTCGACCACGCGCTCGGCACGGAGCGGGCCGGAACGCCGTGGGCGATCGGTCAGCTTGCCGCCGGCGCGGCCGGGTCGACGCTCGTATCCAGGCTCGCGCACTCCAGCGTTTCGGGTGAGGGCGCCCCGGCGGTCGGCGCCCCGTCCGACGACTCCGTCGAGGCGCCCGCAGCCACCCCGGCCTGAGCCTCTCTCGCCGGCTCACCAGGGGCTCAGGGTTGCCGTTCGCCTACGCAGCTCGCAGCCAATCCCCAAGAAGACGAACCGCCGGGGCCAGGACCCGCTGATCGTGAATCTCCTTCCCGGCATCACGGTCTTCACCGATTCCTTTACGACGGGTCCACCGCCGGAGTTCGACGACAGCAGCTGAGCCCGACGACCCTTTGGCGTCGATGCTCTCGCTCAGACATGCCTGGAAAATGTAGAGTCCGTGCTATGAACGAGGACGAAGCGCGCGATCTCCGGCAACGTCGCCAAGCCGAGCAGCCGGCCTACCGATGGGTCGTTCAGCAACGAGGTGACACCGGCGAATGGATCGTCGCCCGGCTGCCTGGGGTGGGCCGGGTGGACAAGGCGTCGGTTGAAGCGCACAAGGGTGAGCCGCTGGATGTACAGGACGACCCGCGGCCCTCGAGCATGCGCAACATTCCGCCATACGGTCCCGGCTTCTGAAGCGCGCGTCGAGTCCCCGACCGCGAGCCCGACCGGGTCGGCACTCACGTCCTGCCCGACCGGGCACGTCGGACGGGCGCGGTGGGACCGGTCGGTCGCAAAGGCCGCTCGGCCGGCCAGTCCATCCCCTCGGCGAGCATCGCGCAGATACGCAGCGGTGCGGGTGGGGATGATCGACTCGAAGCGCGCCTCGGAACTCATCCCCGGCGGCATCGGAAGGCTGCGACTCGAGGTCCGACGGACACGACGAAGAGGGCGAGCAGAAAGAACGTCAGCGGACGGCCCAGGTCCGAGTGCGCCACGACGCTCGGTTTCCAGCGTCAGCCTTCGCAGTCGACCGCGACTCGTAGGGCCCCGCAGATCTCCCGCATCCGAGCATCGGCCAACCGGCCGAGTCGCCTGACGAGTACGGCGATCGAAACGCTCTCGACCGAGTCCAGATTGACCGCCGAGCGCTGGGAGATCGGGTCGTCATCGGTTTCCAGGACGACCTCGCTGGGAAGCGCTCGGATCGTCGTCGTGCATGGTGCGACAAGTACTCTTCGAAGCCGCGGGATCGCAGCGTCACGGGACAGGACGACGACGGGGCGCCGGCCGACGTCTGCCAGCTCGCACCACCACAGCTCCCCTCGAGCGGGGAGTGCGCTCATGATGCGGAAGCCGCCCGTCGAAATGACGCGAGGTCGCCCCACTCGTCCGGCTCATCGAGAGGGTGGTCGTCATAGGCGGCATAGCTCGCGTCCAGCTCGGCGGCGCGGTGACGGACGAGCAACGCCCGGAGAGCCTCGTCGGCGAGCGCGGCGTCGGTAGTTCCCGAGAGCACACCGCGGGCGCCGTCGAGGAGGTCTGCATCCACCGTCGTGCTCAGCCGTGTGCGAGCCATGCCATAAGTATGCCACATCATCTGCAGCGCGCCAACCCCTCGACAAGGCGGTCCGGAGTGTCCCAGCAGGGGTTCGGCGGATTCCGGCGGTCATTGCAGCAACAGTTCGGCGAGCTGCTCGGTGGGTTTGGCGAAGCCGAGGCGCTTGCGGGGCCGGTCGTTGAGTTCGTCGGCGTGGCTCCAGCCTTCGGCGGGCCAGCAGCCCGATGACGTCGTCGAGATGCTCGGCCGCGAAACCGACGATGCGCGGCGGTGGCGGTATCTCAGGCGCCCTTGGCACTGCCCCTCGGCGCTTCAACCTTCAGTACACGGGCGAGCCGGAGGCTGTTGGCGCCCATGAACGGCCGCTCGGCGCCGTCGGGCTCCCAGCCACGCGCGCGGTAGAAGCGCCTCGCGCGATTGTTGCCCTCGAGCACCCACAGAGTCGCCGAGGCGAACCCGCCACGCGCGAGCTCGTGCAGCGCCGCATCATGCAGAGCCATGCCGTGACCTTGCCCCCATAGCTCGGGGTCGACGTAGAGCGAGTAGAGCTCGCCTGCCGAGGCGTCGAGATCCTCATCGCGGATGGGTCCCGCGCCGGCGAAGCCGCACACGCGGCGTCCGACCTCCGCCACGGTCACCGTTGTGCCCTCCGGCCGATCGTCGAGGAACTCCCGCCACTGCCCTCGAGCCGCGTCGAGGGTGAGCTGCGCAGCCGCCTCAGGGCTCAGCGCCGGGGCGTTGCCGGCCCGGAACGCCGTGAGGTTGATTCGAACGAGCTCGTCGACATCGGTCGGTCGCGCTTCACGCGTGATCCTGGTCGAAGCGTCGAGGGAGCCCATGGCTCTGAAGCTTGACGGCTGAGCCCCCAGGGAACGAACGGATCGACGAGGCGTGTTCTAGCTTCCAGGAATGGACGACCAAGCCTTCCGTCACGGACACTACCTGCTGGGGATCGAGGGCCTGGCCTTGTTGCGAGCGGGCGCGCGGCGGCGCCTGGGCTCCGTGGAGGCGCGGGTAGAAGAGATACGAGAGATCGCCGCGCGGATCGACGAGCGTCCCTACAGCGCGCGTCGCGACCTCCCCGAGTCCGAGCTCGCCGCGGGCTATGCCGGCTGGGCGGAGACCTACGACCAGCCGGGCAACGACACCATCGCCTTGGAGGAGCCAATTGTG
>QHBY01000543.1 GCA_003244245.1 Pseudonocardiales bacterium | reverse complement strand
CCTTGGAATAGATCATCTAGTCGGGCTGACCGTACAGCACGCGGCCGTCGGGGTGTGCGTGGTAACGGTGGACGGGGAGCTGGACATGGTCACCGCACCGCTTCTCGAAGCATGCCTACGTGAACAGCTCGCCACTGGCCCGACGCATCTGGTCCTGGATCTACAGCCGGTGCGCTTTATGGCCTCCAACGGGCTGAACTGCCTGCTACGCATCCACGAGCTAGCCCAAACCACCGGAGTGCAGCTACACCTCGCCGGCCTGGTCACCCGGGCCGTAGCACGCCCACTCCAAGTCACCCAGCTACTGGAGGTGTTCAACACCTACCCCACCTTGTCCCACGCCCTAACCGCCCTGACCGACTGAGCGTCCCGTGCGTGCGCCAAGTCGCCGTGCGGCTTCAGCCATTCAGATCGCTGGTCCAGTCCGATGCCTGGTAAACCAGCAGGGACTCCGACGGCGTGGCGTCATCCAGGGCGTTGTGGACCGCCGGGCCGACCCCGACCAGGCGTAGCCAACCCTCGCGGTGGGTGAGGATCCGATGAGCCCACCCCAGCACGTCGAACAGTCGATGGTCGCAGCCGCTCACCCTGGCCAGATCCAATACCAGGTACTGAGTGCCTGAATCGAACAGCGCCTGCAACTCCCTACGCAGCTGCGTCAGCCACTTATCGGTGAGCCACCCGGCCACCGAAAGGAGATCCACCTGTGCGGTGCTGATCGTCACCTCTGCGGTGTCGGCTGGGTCATCGGGATGATCGGCAGCAGGCTGGGTCGCTCGCGCGCTGCACGGATCTAGTGTGATCGTCACTGGTCTGGCTCCTCACCGCTCGCCCCGGCACTAGCGATGAAGACCCCATCGAGTGGGGACCGTCACCCGTGATGCCTCGCAGAGCCCCGACGGGGTCCGGGTCGGTGAACTCTGTGCGAACAGCGCGTGAACTGCACCATTCGCTGCCCACTCTAGCCAGCTGAATCAGTCAGGTCCACAACAGACGGGGCGGCGCCTCAACTCAGCAAGGTGGGAGATGCCCAACCGCTGTAGGTATGGTCAGCCCAGTCAGCGGTGAGACTCATCGACTGCCGGTAGCCCACCCAGCTAAGGGCTGGTAGGCGCTCGGGGCTCGGGCGTTCCCAGACCATCACCTCATAACCCGACAGCCAGGTGTAGGGGACGGTTTTCCCATCCATGGCCCGGACCCACCGCGGGAAGTGAGCTGCAGCGGCGAGCACCTCGGCGTGCGCCGAGTCTCGGCCACGAACCTTGCTGGCTGAGATGTACTGCCCGGGTTCGAAGTGAGCACCGAGGTCTACGGTGACCCTTCGGATACCAGGCCGATGCACAATGCCATGGTGCAGGCGCACCGGCTGGGGCCGATGCATCCATTTGTCCCAATACCAGTCCCAGGACCAGGTGTGGGGCTGCTGCTCAGCGGCCAACCTCCACAGCTCGTGGCAGGTGCGTCGAACACCGTTCACCTCACTGTCGCCGTCCAGGTAGACAGCAATGAGATCCACGACGAGCGGGTCGTTTTCCGCTGAGGGAGTGAGGTCGACGGCGTCCAGATCGTCGGGGCTAAAGCCCCACCTGCGCTCCTCGTTCCACTCCCGGATGTTGTCGAGCTGAGTGCGGAGAGAAACAAAGATCTCGTCCGGTGGCGACGCCGCGCGGGTCGCCTCGCGAGTTGTCACATGACCGTTATCCATACGATGTGGTACCCGCTTGTGGTCCGCCTTAATCAGCCCAGCGGGCGCTCTACGACTAGCGACCAAGGATGTCTAGCCCACGCCGAACTCCGCACGTAGCGCCGGTAGCAGCTCGTCTCGAGCGTAGTTGAGGAACGGCTCCTGGTGCTGCGGAGCCCCGCCGATCTGAACAAGCGCGAGATCTGTGAACCCCGCCTCGGCAAACGGCCGAGCTGCCGTCACGTGCGCGGCGGTGTCGGGTCCGCAGGAGATGCGCTCCGCGATGTCGGCGCCCCGGACGAACTGGCTGGCAGCGGCGAACCCGGCCGGGGAGGGCAGTTCGGCGTTGACTTCCCAACCACCGGCGAACCAGCGGAACTGCTCGTGGGCCCGGGCGACCGCGGCGTCGCGGTCCGCGTCGAAACAGATCGGCAACTGACCGATCCGGCGGCTGGACCGGTTGGCGGGCCGCGCAGCGCCCCACATCCTGCCCAGCTCCGGGTTCGGCTCGACGGCGATCATGTGGTCGGCCAGCGGGGCGAACAGCTCGCAGGATCGGGGACCGGACACCGCCACCGCCATCGGTACCCGCTGCGCGGGCAGGTCCCACAACTTCGCCGACTCGACTCGATAGTGCTGGCCGCGCATGGTGACGCCACCGCCGTCAAACAAAGCATTGATGATCCCGAGTGCCTCGACGAGCATCTCGTGCCGCACCTGGACCGACGGCCACCCAAGCCCCACAACGTGCTCGTTGAGATGTTCACCCGATCCCAGGCCCAGGGTGAACCGATCACCGGAGAGCAATCCCAGCGTGGCGGCCTGCTGCGCCACGATCGCCGGATGATATCGAAAGGTCGGGCAGGTCACGTACGTCATGAGCTCGACCCGCTCGGTGGCGTGCGCAACGGCGCCAAGCACGCTCCAGGCATACGGCGAGTGACCCTGAGCGTCAAGCCACGGGAAGTAATGATCGCTGCAGGCCTCGAAGGCAAACCCGGCCTGCTCCGCGGCCACCGCGTACCGGACCAGGTCGGTCGGCCCCGACTGCTCGGTCATCAGGGTGTATCCGATCTTCATGCTCGCTCCGTCCCGGGGGCCTGTGCTCGGACTAGACGCCGGGGTCACCCGTCGTCCCGCGCGTGGAGGGTCGTGACAGCTACGCCGAGCTGTCCGGGCGGAGGGTAGCGGCGGTACTGCGGACCAGGCCGACGATGGCTAACCCCAGGACCAGATTGACCGTCGCGGTGGCCAGCCGACCCGCCGGGTCCTGGGACAGCGCTAGCGGGAGCAGCACCGCGATGGCCGTGCCGACCCCACCGAGCCAGCCGAAGAACCACCTTGGCCGCGGAGTGGTCAGCAACAGGAAGCGCATCGCGGCGGTGGCCAGCAGTGCCACCAGTGCTGCACCTCCGGCGTAGGCAAACATGCTCGCGTACACCACCGCGCCCCCTCCCCGGACGCCGAGGAGGGGGATGTTCAGCATACGGACGAGGAGAAACGCGGCGATCGTCAGACCGAACGCGATCACCGCCGTGACCACCCCGCTCGTCCATAACTTGTGTCCGTCGACAACACGGCTGGAACGGTCGCTGCCGGATCGCGCGTAACCGAATCGCGCGTAAAAGGGCTCTCGGTAGGTGAACATGGCCCGTATGATGCCCGCAAACCCCCGCCGGGAAACACCGGCTCGCCGGAGACATTCCTCCGCCGGACACATTTCACAGCTGGATGGCGTGGACGTCGGGGTTGCCGCGAGCGTCGAGCGTGTCCGCTAGCTCAGCGCAAGGGCAGGAGCCGTACGTTATCCCCCCCGGACCGAGTGCCACGCCGCCTCATTCGAACTCGATGGCGAGACGCTGGTGGCGAAGTCCCTGACGCCTCGGGCGAGGTCGAGGTGACCGTCGAGGGGGCTGACGGTACGAGCGACGCCTTCAGCGTAACCATCGCGTAGAGCTGACTCTGCTGCTCGCCAATAGGACCGCGCTTCAACCGTACGTACCCGACTAGCGGTCGTCAGGTGATCGGTGATCCGCCGGTTACTCCGAGGACCTCGGAGGTCATGTAGCTCGATTCCTGGGAGGCGAGGAACACGTAGAACGGTGCGAGCTCGGCCGGCTGCGCAGCTCGCCCCATCGGCGCCTGCGCACCGAAGGACTCCAGCTTGTCTTCGGACATGGTGGCGGGGATCAACGGGGTCCACACCGGGCCGGGGGCGACCGAGTTGGCGCGGATACCCCGCTCGACGAGGTCGTGACCGAGCGCCTTGGTGAAGTTCACGATCGCGGCCTTCGAGGCCGCGTAGTCCATCAAATGCGGGGAGGGCTGGAATGCCTGGACCGACGAGCTGGTGATGATGGTGGAACCGGGCGGCATATGCGGCACAGCCGCCTTACACAGCCAGAACAGCGCGTAGACGTTCGTTTTCATCACCCGGTCGAACTGCTCGGTGGTGATGCCGTCGAGCCCGCCGGACGTCCATATCGCCGGTGCGACCTGGGTACTCCACAGCCAGATCGCCGCTTCCCGGCGCTGCATGCTGCGCGGTGGGGTCTTGCTGGGTGAACTGGCCCCTGGCTCACGGTGCGCCTCCACTGGTTGTGGTCGCGATGGCGGGGGTTTTACTTGTCTACTCCAGCAGCCATGGGAGTGCGCTGGTGGTAGGACTACTACTCAGGCCGGCCTTGAGTGGAGGCGTGCGGGGCCCGACGATGGACACTGTGACGGTTGCCGGGCCGCGTCCGAGCCCGCACCGCTGTGACCAACCGCTACGGGAGGTTTGCCGTGAATCTTCGGGCTACGAAGACCATCGAGCAGTCCATCGCGGACACCGAGGAACCCACACACCAGCTCCGTAAGCGGCTCGGTCCGATCGACCTCACCGTCTTCGGGGTGGGGGTGGTCATCGGTACCGGCATCTTCGTGCTCACCGGCAAGGCCGCCGGGGTCCAGGCGGGGCCGGCAGTGGCGCTGTCCTTCGTCTTCGCGGGCATCGCCTGCGCCCTCGCTGCGCTGTGTTACGCGGAGTTCGCCAGCACGGTGCCGGTGGCCGGTTCCGCGTATACGTTCTCCTACGCCAGTCTCGGCGAGCTGGTGGCGTGGATCATCGGCTGGGACCTCATCCTCGAGCTCGCTCTCGGCGCCAGCACGGTGGCGGTCGGCTGGTCGACCTACTTCGCCGACGTGATGAAACAGCTGGGCATCACCATCCCGGGCTGGGCTTACGGCACTGGGCACAACCTGATCGCCGCGGTGATCGTCCTGATCCTCACCGCCGTCCTCTGTTTGGGGATCAAGGTCTCCTCCCAGGTGAACATCGTGATCGTCACCATCAAGATCGCAGTCGTACTGTTCGTCATCGTGGCCGGACTGTTCTACATCAAGGCCAGCAACTACTCTCCGTTCATTCCACCGGCCGGTTCCCCGCCCGCCGGTGGCGCGCAGAGCACACCGTCGCTGCTGCAGGATCTCGGCTTCGCGCCCGGCTCCTTCGGTATCACAGGCATCTTCACCGGTGCCGCGCTGGTGTTCTTCGCATTCATCGGCTTCGACATCGTCGCGACCGCCGCGGAGGAGACCAGGAACCCGCAACGGGACATGCCGATCGGCATTCTCACCTCGCTGGGCATCTGCACGACGCTCTACGTGGCGGTGTCGCTGGTGATCACCGGAATGGTGAAGTACACCTCGATCAAGATCGACGCACCGCTGGCGGAGGCCTTCCGCTCGGTCGGCAAACCGGGCTTCGCGACAGTGATCTCGGTGGGGGCGCTACTCGGTCTCACGACCGTGATGATGATCCTGCTGCTGGGCCAAAGCCGGGTGTTCTTCGCGATGAGCCGCGACCGGTTGCTGCCGTCGGGGTTCTCCACCGTCAGCGAGCGGTTCGGCACCCCGATCCGTACCACGATCACAACCGGTGTCGTTGTGGCCGTCATCTCGACGTTCGTGCCGCTCAGCGAGCTGGCCGAGCTGGTCAACATCGGTACCCTGTTCGCCTTCATCCTCGTCGCCAGCGGCGTCCTGGTGCTGCGCCGCACCCGTCCAGATCTGCCCCGCGCGTTTCGATGCCCAGGCGTCCCGATCGTCCCCATCCTCGCGGTCCTGGCATCGTTCTACCTGATGCTCAACCTGCCAGGGGCTACCTGGATCCGGTTCGCGGTGTGGATGGCCGTCGGGCTCGTCGTGTACTTCGCCTACGGCGCCAGACACAGCCGGCTCCGCGCCGACCTGAAATAACACTGACATGATCGCCCGGTGGCTGCGCGGGGCGTGGCGGCGCTACCGGGGGCAGGTGGCCGGGGCCGCCGTGCTTGTCGCTCTGTTCCTTGGTGTTTACGGGTACGGGAAACAGAATCCGCAGCTGTCCGTGCCCGATCGGTTCTACGCCGCCATCCAGTTGTTCTCGATGGGCGGGGACGCCAACAAGCCACCCGTACCACTACCCCTGGAGATCGCCCGCTGGCTGGCGCCGCTGACCGTCGCCTACGCCGTGTTGCGCACCCTGAGCGCGATCTTCCTTCGACAGTGGACCCAGTTTCGGATTCGAGTCCTGTTCCGCCGCCACGTGATCATCTGTGGGCTGGGGCAGGCTGGTCTGCGGTTCGCCACCGGCTTCCACGGCCGAGCCGAGCGGGTCGTGGTCATCGACCTCAATCCACCCATTGCTGCCGCCGAGAAATGCCGCGAGCTGGGAATTCCAATACTCACTGGGGACGCGACGGAGGGGATTACGCTCGCCCGCGCCGGAATGCGGCGCGCCCGGTACCTCCTCGCAGTGTGCGGGGAGGACGTGGTCAATGCCGAGGTGGCCCTGGCGCTCACGGTGTCCTCCGGCCGTCGGCGGACGCCGATCGATTGCCTGGTCCAGCTCGCCGACGAGCGGCTGTGCCAGCTAGTGGACCAAGAAGCCCTCACCGCCGCGGTCACCGGCCGGGTGACCTATGAGTTCTTCAACGTCTACCAGGCCGGGCCGGCCGCGCTGTTTGACACCCACCCTGACCTGCTCACCCTCCCGGATGGCAGCCGGCCGCATCTGATGATCCTCGGCGAGGGGAGGTTCGCGCCTGCCCTGGTTACCGAGGCGGCCCGCCGGTGGCGACTTGACCGCTCGCACTCGGCGGGGAGGATCCGGATCACACTGGTGGCCTCGGACGCCGACACCCAGGCCGCGGCGCTGAGCGCCCGCTATCCGGCCTTGGCCACCAGCTGCGAACTGACGACCTGCGCCACCGACCCCGCAAACCCTGACCGACCCGCATCGCTGCCTTCGGCCGAGACCCCGGCAGACCGTCCTACCGCGGCGTTGATCTGCCTGGACGAGGATGCCGCGACCTTCCGCGCCACGCTCCTGGCCCGCCGGATCCTGCCGGAGCACTGTCCGGTCATCGCGTGCACCACTGGCCGGTCGAGCCTGGCAGGCCTACTCGACCGGTCGACGTCGGGCCTGCTGGCCAATGTGGAGGGCTTCAGCCTGCTCGATCGGGTGTGTCGCCCTGAGGTGTTGCTCAACGGACGCAGGGAGACCCTCGCCCAAGGTATCCATGCTGACTACGTCCGCCGTCGCCGCGATGACGGTGCGGACCCAGATGACCGAGCACTGGAACCCTGGGAAGCCCTTCCGGAGACGCTGCGGGCCGCCAACCGCGCCCAGGCCGCCGACCTCGGGCAGAAACTGCGGACCGTCGGGTGCGAATTGAGGCCGGCGGCTGACTGGATCCCTCCGCCATTGCCCTTCACCGACGCCGAGTTGGAACACCTCGCCACGTTGGAACACCAACGCTGGGAGATCGAACGCCGCCAGGACGGCTGGCGTCTTGGGCCTGCTCGCGATCCGGCCCGCAAGCTCTCCCCGTATCTGGTGCCTTGGGAGAACCTTTCTGAGGAGATCAAAGATCTCGACCGGGACGCCATCCGTGCCCTGCCCACTTTCCTGGCCCGCGCTGGGTTCGCCATCACCCGCCGCACACCCCCACCACGCTCAACCGGTCTCCCAACGGAGAAGATCAAGTAAGCAGCACACCGCCGCCGGTGAAGGCGCCGAGCTCACCGCCCCGGACGCGGTCCTCACCGTGAAGATCGACGCGGGACACACCGACGGTCACTACCAGCTTTTCGAGGTCGACGCGCCGCGGGGGCCGGCAACGCCGTTGCACCGGACCGGCTGGGGCAAGGCCTACTACGTACTCCACGGCCGGATGATCGTCGAAGTCGAGGCCGAGGGCTTCGACCTCGGGCCTGGGTCGTCGATCACCATCCCGCCAGGAGCCCCGCATACCTTCACGGGTGCTCAGCCCGACGACGAAGTTTCTGGTGATGAGCCTGACCGGCGCCATGGGCAGATTCCACGCCGACCTCGACGCTACGGTGCCCCACGGCCGTCCGATCGAGGAAGCTGCGCAGGAGATCCAGCAAGTCCTGGGTCGCCACGACGTGCCGCGCCGACGAACGCGGTGAACCTGTCGCGCTCCATCGCCACCCATGGCTGGTACTCGCCCAACGCCGCCACCAGCCGCTCCAGACTGGAGAACGCGATGCCGACAAGGTCATCGCGGTCGGTTCCGCGAAGCTCGACGCCGATGTCCTTGCCGTAGTCAGTCACCCGGGGATGAGCCGGCACGAAGACCAGCGGTTCGGCGGTCACAGGTCCCTCCCCCACCAGACGGCGGTGATGTGGGGCAGGAAAGTAGCACGCCCCCAGCACACCGGCGGGGGTGCGCGTCAATGCGCGGAGTTCTCCGGTGGATCAAGACCGAGTTCATTGACGCGAACCGCGAGTACGGCGAGGTCGTCGCCGTCGTTATGGCCGAGCCAGTCGTACACGGTCCGCTCAACGCAGCTTGCCACTGCCTGTGCTGTCATTCCGGCACAGTCGCGCAGGCAGGCCGCCAGCCGAGCCGGCCCGAACTGCTCCTGATTGTCACCGAAGCCGCGACCGGCCTCGGTGACGCCGTCGCTGTAGAGCAGGCAGGTATCCCCCGGCGTCAGCGTGATCGAGGTCCGGCCAAAACGTGCGTCGGGCAAGATTCCCACGACCGTTCCGAGCAGTCCGACGTCCTTGACGTCGCCGCCGGCGCGCAGCACCATCGGCGCGGGGTGGCCACCGGTGGCGAGGGTGAGCCGGCAACCCGCCGGGGTCGGCTGCAGCGCGCCGAGCACCATGGTGGTGAAGACGGTCCGCCCGGCGGCCAGCAGTGCCCGGTTGAGCAGGTACAGCAACCGGGTCGGATTCTGTTCGGTGATCATCAGGGCGGCCAGCGTGTGCTGCACCCGACCACTCTCCGCGAGGGCTTCGGCGCCCTTGCCGCACACATCGCCGAGCCCGAACAGTGCGCCCCCCTCAGGCGAGGGACGGATCAGGTAGAAGTCACCGCCCACTGCCAGCTCGCCCGCGGCCCGATACGCCACACCGAACTGCATCCCGGGCACTTCTGGGAGCGCGCCTGGCCGCAGCGGCAGCAATGGGGCCTGCAGCAGGGTAAGCGCCCTGGCCTGCTCATCCCGCCGGCGACTGGCCCCGATCGTCGGGCCGGCCAGCGTCGCCAGCTGGACGAGCAGCGTGTCCGCGATGGGCCGGGCCACGACCAGCAGTCCCTCGGACCGGTCGGGTCCCCGCAGGGGTGCGGCGACGACCGGCGCCCGCTGGGCGATGTCGGGCCCCAGCACCGCGGCCAGCGCGGGCAATTCTTCAGTCGGCAGCGTGACGGTATCCGCGATGACCCCACGCAGCGCGCTGGCCAGTACCGGGGCTGTTCGCGGCGCCGGCGCCCGGGCCACTCCCGTAGTGGGCTTCGTCGCACCATCGGTGTAGCACCACCAGGACATTCGGGCTCTCGACGCCGGCAGGAGCACCGCGGCCTGCTCCCCCACTACCGGAACGGCCAGCTGGACCAGTGCTGCCGCCGCATCGTGACCCTCCCCGCCCGCCAGCTCTCGGCTTGCCTCGAGCATGAAGTCCTCGTCGCTGACCACCCAGGCGTGCCAGCCATCGGCGAGCCGCCGCAGCCGCCCGCTGACCCGGCGCCCGCCCGTTTCCGCGACGAAGGACTCACCCCTGCGCTCGAAATCATCGCCGAGGTTCAAATCCGGGAACAGTCGGCGAGCGGCCACGTTGAGCAGCTGGATCCGACCCGACTCGTCTTGCACAATCACGGCTTGGGCGATGTTGTCAAGCAGTCGGTGCAGCCCCGGTACCAGCAGTTCGGCAACCGGGTCCAGGTCGGATGCCATGGCATCTCCTCCCCGATCCGAGTGCGCGTCGCGGTGAGGGTAGTCCCCTGCCTGTGTGCCCAGGGTCGAAACCCACGGCCAATCGTGGCACGCTGCGGGCGTTAAGCATTGTAATGTCCTAGGAGGCTCATCGTGAGCGCCCAGCCCTTGCCGGCCGCAGAACCGTTTCCGGGCCGACTGGATCCGTACGATCCCGCCGCGCTGGAACGAATCCTGCTCGTGCTGGAGGAGATTCGCGACGGCAACTTCCGGCGCCGCCTGGTGGTCACCGACGCCAGCCTTGCCGGCCGGATCGCGACAGTGATCAACCAGATCGCGCAGCGGAATCAGTCGCTGGTCGGTGACCTGGTCCGGGTCCGCGAGGCGGTCGGCCAAGACGGTCGGACGGGCGAGCGGCTCGCCGATGAGGGCGACGGCGGGTGGTCGCTGGCCGCCGGGGCGATCAACGGCCTGATCGATGACCTGACGCGGCCGACCACCGAGTTGGCGAGGGTGCTGGCCGCGGTATCCGAGGGCGACCTGTCTTCACGGGTATCTGACCAGCCGCTGGGGGGCGACTTCGCTCGGTTGGGGCATACCGTCAACGGGCTGCTCGATCAGCTGTCGCTGTTCGCCGCTGAGGTGACCCGGGTAGCCCGAGAGGTCGGCACCGAGGGCCGGTTAGGCGGTCAGGCGCACGTCCCTGGAGTGGCCGGCACGTGGCGGAACCTCACCGACTCGGTCAACGTGATGGCCGGCAACCTCACCGCCCAGGTGCGCGACATCGCCCAGGTCGCCACCGCGGTAGCCCGCGGCGACCTCAGCCGCAAGATCACTGTCGAGGTGTCCGGCGAGCTTCTGGAACTGAAGAACACCCTCAACACCATGGTCGACCAGCTCTCCGCGTTCGCTGCCGAGGTCACCCGGGTGGCCCGCGAGGTCGGCAGCGAGGGCGCTCTGGGCGGTCAGGCGGAGGTGCCCGGCGTGGCCGGGACCTGGCGGGACCTCACCGACTCGGTCAACGTGATGGCCGGCAACCTCACCGGCCAGGTTCGCAGCATCGCCCAGGTGGCCACCGCCGTTGCCCGGGGCGACCTCACCCGCAAGATCACGGTGGATGCCCGTGGCGAGATCTTGGAACTCAAGAACACCCTCAACACCATGGTCGACCAGCTCTCCGCCTTCGCCGACGAGGTGACCCGGGTGGCGCACGAGGTCGGCAGCGACGGCAAGCTCGGCGGCCAGGCCCGGGTGCGCGGCGTGGCAGGTACCTGGAAAGCGCTCACCGACAACGTCAACGGCATGGCGGAGAACCTGACCAGCCAGGTGCGCAGCATCGCCACCGTGGCGACCGCGGTGGCCGGCGGCGACCTCTCGAAGAAGATCACCGTCGAGGCCCGTGGCGAGGTCGCGGCGCTGGCCGAGACGATCAACCGGATGGTCGACACCTTGAGCGCGTTCGCCGACGAGGTCACCCGGGTAGCTCGCGAGGTGGGCACCGAGGGCACCCTGGGTGGGCAGGCACGGGTACCCAACGTCGCCGGCACCTGGAAGGACCTCACCGACAACGTCAACTTCATGGCTAACAACCTGACCAGCCAGGTGCGCAACATCGCCCAGGTCACCACAGCCGTGGCCAGCGGTGACCTGTCCAAGAAGATCGACGTGGACGCCCGCGGCGAGATCCTGGAGCTCAAGACCACGATCAATACCATGGTGGACCGGCTGTCCGCGTTCGCCTCCGAGGTCACCCGGGTGGCCCGCGAGGTGGGCACCGAGGGCAAGCTCGGCGGGCAGGCCGAGGTGATCGGTGTGTCCGGCACCTGGGAGCGGCTGACCGAGAACGTCAACCGCCTGGCCGGCAACCTCACCACCCAGGTGCGCGCGATCGCCGCGGTGGCCACGGCGGTGACCGCCGGCGACCTCACTCGCCAGATCACCGTCGACGCGTCCGGCGAGGTCGCCGACCTCAAGGACAACATCAACCAGATGGTCGCCAACCTCAAGGAGGCAACCCGAACCAACCAGGAACAGGACTGGCTCAAGACCAACCTCGCCCGGCTGTCCGGTCTCATGCAGGGCCACCGCGACCTGGCCACCGTCGCTTCGCTGGTGCTGAGCGAGCTCGCCCCGCTGGTGTCGGCCCAACAGGGGGCCTTCTTCCTGGTCCGTTCTGACGGCGACGCTCCGACCGTCGTGGAGTTCACCGCCGGTTACGGCATTGGCGAACCCGGGGCGATCCGTCGCTTCGCCCTCGGCGAGTCACTGGTAGGGCAGGCCGCGTTGGACAAGCGGACGATCATGGTCACCGATGCGCCGCCGGACTATGCTGCGATCAGCTCCGGCCTCGGCCACGCCGCACCGACCAACCTGCTCGTGTTGCCGTTGCTGTTCGAGGACCAGGCCTTGGGGGTGATCGAGCTGGCCTCGGTCAACGAGTTCACCACAGTGCACCGGGACCTGCTCGAACTGCTTCGCGAGCAGATCGGCGTGAACGTCAACACCATCCTGGCCAATTCCCGGACCGAGGCGTTGCTGACCGAGTCGCAGCGGCTGGCCCAGGAGCTGACCATGGGTTCGCGACGGCTGCAGGCCCAGCAGCACGAGCTGCAGAAGTCCAACACCGAGCTGGCCGAGAAGGCCGCGCTGCTGGCGACCCAGAACCGCGCCATCGAGATCAAGAACGCCGAGATCGAGCTCGCCCGCCAGGAGATCGAGGACCGGGCCGCCCAGCTGGCCGCCGCATCACGCTACAAGTCGGACTTCATGGCGAACATGTCCCACGAGCTGCGCACCCCGCTCAACAGTGCACTGGTGCTGGCCAAGCTGCTGGCCGACAACCTGGACAGCAACCTGTCGGACAAGCAGGTGGAATTCGCCAGGACCATCCACTCCGCAGGCAGCGACCTGTTGCAGCTGATCAACGATATCCTGGACCTGGCCAAGGTCGAAGCCGGCCGGATGGATCCTTCACTGTCCGATGTGGCGGTGACCGCGGTGGTGAACTACGTCAAGACCCTGTGCGAACCGCTGGCCGCCGAGAAGGCGCTGCACTTCACCGTGGAGCTGGATGCTGCCTTGCCGGAGATGCTGCACACCGACGAGCAGCGCCTGCAGCAGGTGTTGCGGAACCTGATGTCCAACGCGGTGAAGTTCACCGATGAGGGCGAAGTGACGCTGCGGATCCGGCCGGCATCCGTTGACGAGGTGACAGGCGACGCGCTGCGGGCCGCGCCGGCCCAGGTGGCGTTCGAGGTGCAGGACACCGGCATCGGGATCCCCGCCGATAAGCTGTCGGTGATCTTCGACGCGTTCCAGCAGGCCGACGGTACGACCAGCCGGCGTTACGGCGGTACTGGGCTCGGATTGTCGATCAGCCGCCAGCTGACCCAGCTCCTGGGTGGCGAGCTGATGGTCCGCAGCGAACCCGGGGTAGGTAGCGTCTTCACCCTCTACCTGCCCGAAGTCGCCCAGCCATCGCCACCTGCGGTTCCCAACGGCACGGCGCGCGACATTCTCCCCGACACGCGCGTCGCGCCGGAGCTGGCGTCGGCGGCCCGCTCGCTGCCGCAGTTGCCCACGGTGCGCGATGAAGCGCCTCCTCGTTTCCACGGGGAGACGATCCTGATCGTCGACGACGACTTGCGCAACGTCTTCGCGTTGAGCAGCATGCTCGAGGCGCACGGACTGCAGGTCGTCTTCGCCGACAACGGTGTGGCCGGGGTGCGCGCGCTGGAGCGCCACGAGGAGATCGCGCTGGTCCTGATGGACGTGATGATGCCCGAGCTCGACGGCAACGCGACGATCGCCGCGATCCGCAACCTCAACCGCTACGCCGACCTGCCCATCATCGCGGTGACCGCGAAAGCGATGAAGGAGGACCGAGCGAAGAGCCTGGCCTCCGGTGCCACCGACTACGTCACCAAACCCGTGGACACCGACCTGCTTCTCAGACTGATCCACACCCACCTCAACATCCCCTCCGAAGCCCCCGAACCCGCCCAAGCGCCGAGCCCGCTGTAGGGCCACGAGGTGCCTGTCTTTGACTTGCGCTCTATCGTGCAGAGTGTGAACAGCGCCTACCCGGACATCGTGGGTCTACAGGTGGCTGAGCACGGTCCCGATGCACGTGTGGTCACCGTGACCGGTGAGGTGGACGCGCTGACCGCACACCAGCTGGCCGCCATTCTGACCGCGCAGCTCGAGGTTGCCCGACTCGTTGTGGTGAACCTTGATGGTGTGCAGTTCCTGGCATCTGCCGGACTGCGCGTGCTGTTCGAGGCGAACGAGCTCGCTGCCCGCCAAGACCGCCACCTGCGGCTGGTGTGCAACTCCTCGGCCGCCACCCGGACGCTGGACACCGCCGGGCTGCGGGAGCACTTCACCTTCGCCGACAACGTGCCGGACGCCCTGAACAGCTCGAGCTGACCGCGTCGCGGTCTCCGACGTCAGTGCAGGGTCAGGTGTAGCCGTACGGTCGTGCCGGCCGAGTCGCTATGCAGTTCGAGGAGATCGCTGAACTGTCGGGCTAACCACAGCCCGTGTCCGTGCGCGGTGAAGCGGTCGGGAGGCAGCTGCCCGGCCAAGGGGTCGCGCAGTCCAGCACCGGTGTCGCTCACCTCGCACACGATCGTGTGCGGGCCGGTCCAGATCTGCAGCACGCCCGATCCACCGCCATGCTCGACCGCGTTGGTCGCGACCTCGTCGACCGCCTGCACGAACTGCCCGACGGACTGCGCAGCCGCTCCGGCCTGGGTGGCATGGGAGGCCACGAACGTGCGCAAGATAGCCAGCTGATCCAGCCGGCGGAACCGCAGCCACAGGGCCGGGGACAGCAGCTCAGGCAGGGGGGATTTGTTGAATTCAGCGTTGAACGCCGCCGGGTCGGTGTAGCCCGGGCTGGGTCGAGGCTCACCATGGACAACCAGCTCGGGGTGAGTCCGGGCCACGTTGGCCACGACATCGGGATCAACAACGCGGGTGTCGTAGGTGCACATCAGTGCGGCGTCGCCCACCGTGAGCACGGCGTTGACCAGCGACTCGTGCCGAACCCACTCCCTTGTCTCCGGCGCGCTGTGGGCGGTCCACAACCGCTCTCCGATCATCCGCAGCCGGCGCCCGTCCGAGCTCGCTGCCTGCACGATGCCCTGCAGCGCCGCCAGCGCCCGCACCGGATGCCCGGACCACTGGCTGTCATCACAGAACGCCACCTCCCGGGCATCCACCCCTAGCGCAGCCCGCAGCCAACCAGCATTACGATCCGTGGTCGCGATTCGGACCGGGTCGCCGCACTTCAGGCCATCCCGAACGAACGGGACAACGCCAGCCAGGAACTCCTCCTGCGACCCGTACAGCAGCGCCTGATGTGCCGACGACACGCCACACTGGTTGGGGTCGACACCTCGCAACACGCCGCTAGCCCCCACCGCAGGCTCCTCTCGCTGAACCACCGACACCCCCGCCAATGCCGACTCCGAACGCCCCTGTGCGATGCCTCCGGCGGACCTCAGACTCGGATGACTCTTATCAAGGCTCGCCGCGAGGGCGAGAGTAGTTGGCTCACCACGCGGGCGCGAGTACCGTCCGGATGGTGCCGGAGACATCTCCCACCACGGCGAGACGTGCGGCCCTGCCTCGCCACCTTGCAGCCGGCCAGATCCATCCGCCAGCGGCGACCCGGATCACCTGGTCAACCATCACACCTCCACCACGCACTCCGCGTCGCTAAACCTGCACCAGCTCTCGCTCAAGGGTTAGGCCCGTGTCTCGGTGTTCAGCAAGCAACATTGATCGTGGGTGCTCCCGAACTCAACAGCAGAGCTGTCCGGTTGACCTGGGACAGCTCTGCTGTTGAGCTCGGGCAGGCTAGGGCATGGCCACAACATAGGATCCCCGGACGTGGCCCGCAGGGCAGCACCGATCGGACCTCCGATCGTTCGTCTGATCCGACGGGAGATCTTGAGGCCTGGGTGATCCACACACGACTGGCTCAGGGACCGTGTTCTTCCGCTCGCGCGACACTGACAATCTCAGCCCTCGCAGACTGTCGCGGTCGGAAATCATCGGGTTCCAACACGGCGACACTCTCAATCGCAAAGACACCTTCCAGCGCTGTCAGCTCATCAATCGACGACACAGTTATAGCTGCCAGGCGGAAATCCAGCCTCGGCAGCAAGGCGACAAGGCGGGCCGTCAACCTGGATGGCAAGTTGCTCAGTAGCACATCGCAGCGCAGCGTAGGCAAGGAAACTAAAGCGTCGCCCTGGATGACCTGTGCGTGCGGGACCCGCTTGCGCAAATACGGAACCAGGTTGATGTCGTACTCGATCACTGTCAACCTCTGACAAGACGGCACACGCGCAGCTACTGTCCCAATGCCCGCGCCTGCCTCGACGACGTGGTCAGTTGACCGGATGACGGCTGCCTCGATAAGCAAGGCGAGTTTGGCGGGGTTGCTGAGGAAGTGCTGGTCGAGCTCGGCATTGGTCTCAATACGTGGCTCGTCGTCGACGGGCACGGCGCTCCTTGGGATCGGGCTGCTAAATAGGTTCCATTTGGCGGCCCAGCCCGCGCCCGGACCGTAGGTCCGTCAGGGCAGGGTCAGATGCAGCCGTACAGTCGTGCCCGCCGAATCGCTGCGCACCTCGACGAGATCGCAGAACTGGCGGGCCAACCACAGCCCGCATAGGCCGGTACGGCCCGGCGGAGGGGGCAAGTGCCCGGCCAACGGGTCGCGCAGCCCCGTACCGGTGTCGCGAATCTCGCACGACATCGTCTGCAAGCCAGTCCAGACCCGCAGCACGCCCGATCCACCGCCGTGCTCGATCGCGTTGGTCGCGATCTCGTCGATCGCCTGCACAAACTGCTCAAGGGACTGGGGGGCCGCGCCGGCCCACGTGGCATAGGAGGTAATGAACCCGCGCAGGGCAGCTAGCTGATCCAGCCGGTCGAATGCTAGCCGCAGTGCCGAGGAGGGTGGCTCAGGCAAGGGCGACTTGTCACATTCGGCATTAAATAGCAGCGGGTCGCTGTAGCTCGGGCTTGGCCGGACGCCGCCGTCGACGACAAGCTCGGGATGGGTCCGAGCCACCTGGGCCGCTACCTCCGGATCCACCACCCGTGTGTCATAGGTGCACACGAACGAAGCATTGGCCGAGGCGAGTGCGACGTTGACAACCGACTCACATCGAGCCCACTCCCTGCTTTCCGGCTCGGTGCGAGCCGTCCACAACGGCTCTCCGATCATTCGCAGCCGCTGCCCACCCACGCCGACCCGCACGGCGCGGTGCAGGGCCGCCAGCGCCCGTGCCGGATGCCGGTACCACTGGCTGCAGTCGCGGAACACCACCCGCGGGGCCTCCGCACCCAGCGCCACCCGCAACCAACCAGCATTACGGACCGTAGTCACAATCCAGATCGGGTCGCCGCACTCCAGACCATCCCGCACGAACGGAACAGTGCCAGCCAGGAACTCCTCCTCCGAGCCGTACAGCATCCCCTGGTGGGTCAACGCGCTGATGTCCCGAGTTCCGTGGAACTCCGGTAGCGACCCGGTGATCATCAGGCGACGTTCGTCCGTTCGTCCGATTCGTGGTCAGTGATCCGGCTCCCAGCTGATCCGGCTCCCAGCAAAGTCCGGAAGATCAGCCAGTCGAGCGGCTCAAACTCCGGGGCCAGCTTACGCGCGAGGGTACCGGTACCAATCCGTGACCGCAGGCATGCTGAACGGTCGCTCTCCCACGTCCCTCTTCTGCGCCCAAAACCGCTACCGACTGTGACACACGCTCCCGAGAGGGGCTCCGCATTGGCTAACGGGTGCGCGGCGTGCGTGAGCAACCTGGGGATGAGCCCGTCGTGAGGGGTGCGTCAGCAGGATTCGCTACTGGCGAAGGCAGTGCCCTCAGGAGTGGCGGAGTTCAGGCGCAGGGTCACCATCGGCAACTGGTCCACTGGATGCCCGACTGCGGTCTCGATGGTCGTCCGTAGGTTCGCCCACGCCTTGGGATGGCGGTCGGCATAGCGCTGCAACGCAGCAGCGGCTTCCTCCTCCGTCATCGGTAAGGCGGACCCGGCCATGCTTCGCCGGAACCCGCAGGACACCCGCACCTTCGGATCAGCGACGATGTTGCGGTACCACTGGGCGCGCTTGCCGAACCCGGAGACGACCACGTACTCGTCACGGGTGGTGTGCTCGACGACTTCGAGCACAACGAAGCGACGAGCGGTGGATTTGCTGTCTCGAAGCCACTGCAGGCTCCAACCCGGCGATCTGCTCTGCCTGGACAACTACCGGGTCTTCCACGGCCGTGAGCCCACGCCGGGTATGACCGCGTCCTGCACAAGCTGTGGGCCTGGACCGACATGGCCTTCGGGCTGCCCCGTCCTGATGACCTGTTCGCCGCCCGCCGCGCGAAGAGGGTGGCCATGCCGTCCGTTCCGTAAGCCGATCCTCTTACTGCATGTGGAGGGTGGGTGCGGCGTCGGGGAGCGTAGCGCCAGACGGGCAGTCCGGCGGGGTCCTAACTCGAACCGTGGCCACCAGATGGCGCCTGGCTGAGGTCGACTATGCAGAACGGATTGCCGTCCGGGTCGCCAAGGACGATGAAGTCCGGCTCCGGCGGATACAACCCCCAGTCGAGCTTGGTTGCTCCGAGTCCGACGAGCCGTTCAACTTCGGACTCCTGCTCGGCAGTGGTATCCACGAACAGGTCAAGGTGGGTACGCGGGTGAGCCTCCACTGGCGACTGACTGCGCTGTAAGCCCAGCGCCCTGCCGGACCCGTCTGCGTGGCACAGCGTCACCCAGTCGTCGTTCTGCCACTCCTCGGAGGCCACGAGGTTGAGCGCCACCGTCCAAAAGGCAACAGCCCGGGGCATATCGACCACACCGATCACGGCGAACCCGAGTCTGAGCACGACCTCGAGCCTAGGACCCGGCCCGTTCGGACGCTGCCAGCGCCGGCCGATGCGTTGGGGCGTGACTGACCACGTCCCACTTGAGGGATCCACGTGCGGGAGTAGTGAGCCGATCCGGCTAGGTCGGTTCAGTCCCGGCGGCTGGTAAGAGCGACCTGCCCGGGGATGCAGCAGACATTTCATGTCCTAGCTCCGCGCGTCTGGCCCGCGCGCGAAGCTGCCGCACAGCACGCTGCGAATCTCATCGCCGATCCGGACGAGAAATTCGAAGGTAGGCGCGCCAGCCTCAAGTTACGAGCCGAGCCAATGAAGTGGCAAACGCGTCGAGTCGATTCCGCAGCTGGCGAGACCACGGAGCCGCCCCGCCAGCCCGTCGTCGATGACACCCGGTCGCGCGGGAGCCGAACAGGTAAGCGAACCGCACGCCCGCCGTGACGAACACCAGATCCACGGCGGAGGTGCTCATGGATGCTGAGCGTACGACGCCGACGCGGAGCCGCATCGGCGTCGCCGCCGTGATCACGTCGTCGAGCGGTCGGTCGTCGCGAGTTCGTGCGCGTCACCGGGTGCCGCTGCGTCGACGCTCGGTGGAAGGGAACTGCTCTCCCCCGTTGGCCTGGTCTCGAAGCCACTGCAGGCCGGTGGTGAGCAGCTCGTCGAGGAGTTCGTTCTGGGTCAACTCCGGCCGGCCGCGCCCTCGCATGAACAACACCGCGTCGCGGACCTGATCGGCGAGCGATTCGTCCACCTTCAGTGGGCGCCGTCGAGCGGGCTGCTGCTCGTGCGCCGAAGCACCTAGGGCGTGCCCTGCTGCAAGGTCAGGAGCCGGGGCATGGGCGGGAAGCCCGAGCAGCCGGTCTTCGGCGCTCGTCTCGAAGTCAGGCAGTCGGGCCAGCCCACCACGGCGTCGCTCAGCCACGGGTGGCCACCTCCCTCGCTCGTGGCGCGAGCAGTTCGGCGACGGCGGCACGGTACTCGCGATCACCTGTTCCGCCGGGCTCGTACCAACTGATCGGCTGCTGCGCTGAGAACGCCTCGCCGTGGCGGATGCTCTCGTGGATTACGGTGGACAGCAGCTCGTCCGGGAAGTGCTTTCGCAGGGTGTCGAGCACGTCGGCGACGACCTTCGAGGTGTGCTTGCCATACTTCGACACCCGGCACGGAAGCACGCCGGAGATGCGAAGATCCCCATTCAGCCGGCGGCGAACCTTGTCGATGAGCCGGGTGAGCTTGGGGAGTTCGTTGAGCTCCATTGCTCCTGCCGCGAGCGGGATGAGCACGTCATCCGCAGCCGCCAGGCCCATGATCGTGACCAGACCGAGGTCCCCCGGGCAGTCGATGACGACGAAATCCCGTTGGGTGGCCTTTTCGAGGGCGTGCAGCAGGGCGTGCTGCACGCCCGCTTCCCCACCGAACTGGCGGTCGGCGTCGGCCAGCTCGGCGGACGCCCGGACCAACTCCAGCCCATCCACGGCGGTGCTTCTGATCACGTCGTCGAGCGGCCGATCGTCGCGAAACACCTCGACGAGGTCAGTGTTGGCAGGTGAGTGTCCGAGCCACTTGGTGGCCGACCCCTGGTCGTCGAGATCGATCAGCACCGTCAGGTACCCCATCGAGGCTGCGATCGCTGCAACGTTGACGGCCGTCGTGGTCTTGCCGGTACCGCCCTTGTTGTTCGCGACCGCAGTGGTCCTCATCCGCCGCCCCGCCTGCTCGCGACGAGCATCGATCGCATGACGTCCCGTCATCCGCTCGTTTCCTCCATCGGCCAAGCTCTTGAGGCGCCCCGGGCGCCCGAAGATACCGGGTTGCCCGGGAGGCCCAAGAACCGGTGAAGTCTAGGGAGCCGCAGGCGCCTGCGGTACCCAAGGCGCTCCGGTAGCCCGAGGCTTCCGGGAAGCTTCGGACGCCTGGACTCCCTAGAAGTCCGCACGGGAGCGCAGGCTTCCGCCATCTTGTGAGATGGTGCTAGGATGGTTCTTGGATGATGAAGGGAGGGTAGATGGCGGAGGTAGACAAGAGCGAAAAGATCACCATCAACGTCGGGCTGGTCGACCTCGGCCAGATCGATCTGCTCGTCGACGAGGGTTTCTACGCCAACCGCACGGACTTCATCCGCACAGCGATCCGGCGACAGCTCGAGAGCCGGGCAGCCGCGGTGAACGACACGGTAGCGCGCCGGACGTTGACGCTCGGTACGCAGCATCTCAGCCGCCGCGACCTGGAACAGCTCCGCAACTCGGGGCAGATGGTCGAGCTGCGCGTCCTCGGGCTGGCGACCGTTGCCGACGATGTCAGCCCCGAGCTCGCATTGGCGACGATCGCCTCGGTCGAGGTCCTCGGCGCCTTCCGGGCGTCGCGGGCAGTCAAGGCTGCCCTCGCCCCCCGCACCACCACCTGAGCGCGGCGCCGACCGACCGGTCGACGTCGACGTCACATCCCCGAAGGGGCCCCTCATGATCGACCATCGCATCGCCGGCATGTCCGAAGCACTGAGGCTCACCCGTGCAGGGCAGCTGACGGGGGCGTTCGCGCTCCTGCAGCGCACGCTCGGCGCGGCACCGCTGTTCCCATCCCCCGGGTCGGGCGGCCACCACGTCCCGCTCGACAAGCTGCGAGACTCGCTGACCGGGAAGCTGGGCGCGGGCCTGCCCGGTGGCCCGCCCGACCTGCCCGCCGCCAGCCGCAGGATCGCGCATGCCGCCGCACCCGGCGGCGAGATCCGCCACCTCAGCCACACCGAGCCGGCCGGGACCCGAAGCTATGACCTCTACATCCCCATCGGTTACACCGGTGCGCCGGTGCCCCTGGTCGTCATGTTGCACGGCGGCAAGCAGGACGCCACCGACTTCGCCGCCGGCACCCGGATGAACGAGATCGCCGAGCAGCACACGTTCCTCGTCGCTTACCCGCAACAGTCGGTCGCGGCCAACAACGGCGGCTACTGGAACTGGTTCTCCCCCGCCGACCAGCAGGCCGGCGCCGGCGAGCCGGCGATCATCGCCGGGCTCACCCGTCAGATCATGGCCGACCACGCGGTCGACCCCGCCCGGGTGTACGTCGCTGGGCTGTCCGCCGGCGGCGCGATGGCGGCGGTGATGGCCGCGACCTACCCGGAGCTCTACGCCGGGGTCGGCGTGCATTCCGGGATCGCCTACCGTGCGGCGCACGACGTCGCGTCGGCGTTCGCCGCCATGCGGACGGGCGGCTCAGCAGCTCCGGGCGGGCAGGTGCCGTTGATCGTCTTTCACGGCGACCGCGACCAGATCGTGGCGCCGGTGAACGCTGAGAAGCTCGTCGCCGCGCGGCTGGCCACGGCGCAGACCTCGGTGTCGGACACAACGCGCATCGACGGGAAGATCGGCCATGCTTGCACCCGGACCGTGCACACCGACGTCGACGGCGCGGTCCTCGCCGAGTCCTGGACGGTGCACGGCGGCGGGCACGCGTGGTACGGGGGCAGCCCAGTCGGGTCCTACACCGACCCGACGGGTCCCGACGCGTCCGCCGAGATGGTTCGGTTCTTCCTCGCGCAATGCCGAAGGCCCTGAGTGACGGCGTTCGGGCCGGACCAGGGCTTCGGTGTCGGTGTGCACCGCTGCACCGCAACCGCTGGAACCCAGCGCCCGCCTGTTCACCTTCATCGGATCCGACGTGCTGGATCAGCTGAGAAAACCGGGCTGAGTCGAGCTTCCCGCCTAAGTAGTCGGTCTCGCCGAAACCACGTAACTGTCACGTGAATCTCGGAACTTTTCGCGCCGGACTAAGTAGTTGTGAATCAACTTACCGTACGGAGCGGTGTTGGAAGTTAGGGGTTAATGCATCTTGTCAAACGATCTTCTTCCGGCCATGGTAGCAATTAGCCGAATCGACACTGCCGTCGATGAGGTGCGCTGTTTCCGGCGCACTGGGCTCCCTAAGGAGGATTTGATGTCTGACACACTCAGTTTTGCCGATATTGACGGCCAGCACGTGGAGCTACTCCCTGCCCGTACCGTCTTGTCGCTATTCAACACCGGTGGTTGCGGGGATGGCGGCGGCCATGGTGGCGGTGGCCATGACGGAGGCGACGGCGGCGGCAGAGGCGGCAACGGCGGCTACGGTGGCGACGGTGGCACCGGCAGGGGCGGCCTCGGGGTCAACCTTTTGAACATCAACCTGTTCGGTGACCAGGACAACAGCGCTGGCGACGGCTTCGGTGGCGATGGCGGTAACGCCAATGGCGGCAACGGTGGCAACGTCTCCCACTGAGTTGACCCGGCTGATTGTGAGGGGTGCCGTTAGCTAGAGAGCGGCACCCGGGTGGCTGGCAGCAGCGTATAGGGCGGCGCTGGGCAGCCCGACTGCAGCTGAGTCGAGCAGTACCGTCCCGCGATCACCTGATCGCGCACGGTGGCACTGGCTCGTTACGGGTGGCTGGGACGTCCTGGCCACCCGTAACGAAAGCTCACATCGCGCGGTTCGAGGTCCATCCCGGCCGCCTGCGCACGACGGCGTTAGCCTGGAGGAACTAACTTCCAAGGAGCGATGATGGCCTCGATCTTCAGCAAGGTCCGACACTTCATGAACAGCCCCCAGGGAAGGCGGTTGGTCGACCAGGGACGGCGATACGCGAGCGACCCGCAGAACCGCGAGAAGCTGCGTGGCCTGCTGTCCCGCCGCCGCAAGCCCTGACTCGGGTGGCGCTGAGGTCACACAATCCCCGGCGGCCGGTCACCCACGAGGACGCTCGAAAGTGACGAGCACGCCGTCGACACCACCAGGTCCGATCCGTCCCTTCACCTCGACTGCGGTGATGGCCTTGAGCTGCCACCCGTCGTCCGCGTGTTCGTTGAGGATCCTTTCGAGCTTGTCACCAGACATCTTGCCGCCCACCATGCCTTCGCGAAGCTCGACCACCTTGTACTCGAAACTGGTCGCCATACCGCCTCCTGATTCCGATGTCGTCCAGAGCATGCCCACCACCCCGGTACCGCGATGTGCGGTCCTTGACCATCAATTCCTGTCGTTGGGTGTGCGTTGTACAGGTCCCGCGAGTAGGGGCTCGATACGCTGGGACGGGCCTGGTGGGCCGTACAGTCCGCCGATTGCCCAGTTGGCGCCGATGCGCGCCCACTCTGCGGCCTGTTCGGCGCTGTCTACCGGAGCGACTACGTCGACCCCGGCGTCGCGGATGATGTGCACCAGAGCCTGCGTCGCCTGCGCCAGGATCCTGGATGGATCTCCGGCTAGCTGGTGGGACAGCGGCTGAGCGATTCGCAGCACGCACACCGGGAGGTCCGCGACACAGCGCAACCCGCGGATGCCGCCGCCGAAGTCGTAGAGGCCGGCGCGCACGCCCAGCTCGGTGAGCACATGCAGGTTGTCCTCGGCCTGCCCGCCACCTTCGTCGGTGAGCTCACCAGTGGCCGTGCGGATGGCTGCCGTCGGCGCCCGCAGCTCCAGCTCACGGGGCGCCAGGCCGGTCTCCTTCAGAACCGCTCTGACCCTCGCCACCAGATCGGGGTCCTGCGCCTGGGACGGCGTGAGATTGATCATCACCGGCGGCACGCCGGCACCGGTGCGCTGTCGCCAGGATACCGCTTGCGCAGCAGCGGTCCGCAGCAGCCACTGACCGACTTCGTGCACGACGCCGGTGCGCTCCGCGGCCTGCACGCACTGTTCGTTGGAGAGCAGGCCGAGCTGTGGGTGCTGCCAGCTCAGTGCCGCCTCGATTCCTACTAGTTTCTGCGCATCCAGCGTGACCACCGGCTGGAATGTCACGTGCAGTTCACCGGTCTCCAGGGCGCCGGGCATTGCCGCGGCCAGCTGGAGCTTTGCCCGGTTCGCGGCATCGATCTCCGGGTCGAACAGGGTCCATTGCCGCTTGCCTCGGCCACGGATACGGCGCAGCGTGGCGCTGGCGGCGCGCATCAGCTCCTCGGGCTTCGCCCCGGCGACCCGGCGCTGCACGATGCCGATGGTGGCGGTGACCGCCACCCCGATCCCGTCGACGTAGAAGGGCTCGGCCAGCGCGGTGTTGATGATCTCAGCAAAGGCACCGACGTCCAGGATCGGCTCGCCGGGTTCAATATGGCCGGGTTCGATGAGAATGGCGTACTCGTCGGCTCCGAGTCTGGCGACCATCGCCTGCTGGTCGGCGACTACCCATTCCAGCCGCCGGGCGACCACGTCGAGCAGCCGTTCGCCGACGTGATGCCCCAGCCCGTCGTTGATCGCGGAGAAGCCGTCCAGGTCGAGGTGCATCAGCGTGATCACGGCCGACGGTTCGCGCTGCCCGAGCACTTTTTCCAGGTTAGTGACGAAGTACTGTCGATTCGGCAGACCGGTCTGCACGTCATGCAGCGTCTGGTGTTGCAGCCGCTGCTCGATCAGGCGCAGATCGGTGATGTCATCGATCATCGTCACGATGCACTGGGGCACCTGCTCGTCGTCGAGTAGCACCGCGGCGTCCAAGTAGATCATCGCGATCTCGCCATCCGCGAGGCGCAGCGGAAACCGGACTCGGAACCGCGATTTCTGACCGGTCGCCAGATCGCGGTAGTGCTCCTCCACGATGGGCCGGTCATCGGGGGCGAACAGCTCGGTTAGCTGGCGTCCGAGCAGCTCACCGGGGGAGTACCCGAGGGTGTCGTCGAGCGACCGGTTGGTTTGGACGATCTGGCCGTTGGGTTCGCTGATCGCGATCGCCACTGGAGATGAGTGAAATACTCCTCGGAAGCGCGCCTCGCTGGCCGTCAGTGCCTGTTCAGCCTGCCTGCGGGCGCGCAGCCCAGCCCGATAGATCGCGTCCTGCTCGTCAAGGCTGCGCTCGCGCAGCGCATTGGCGTAACCGGCAGCCATGTTGCCTGCCAGCCGGGCAACTCGGCCGGCGACGTCGACCCCCTGCGGGACCTGATCCAGCAGATCCGGCAACCGCTCGACGATGAGAGCCACCGTCGCGCCGAGCGTCTCAGTGCCGGTGAAATGCGCGCCGACCATGTCGACGCCGATCCGGCGCCCGACCGAGGGCTCGAACTCGGTGGCCAGCGCAGCCTGGACCAGCTGGTGGGTGAGCCCGAGCAGGTGCGCAGCGAGCTCGTCGGGCCCCATCGACACGTAACTGGTGCCGATGATCGCGTCCGCCCATACCTTGGCGAACCCCTTCGGATCCGCGCGACTCATCCTCGCCGGCCCACTCCTGCCTTCTACTGTGGCCTCCACTGTTTGCCGGGGTCTCACACCGTCCGGCAACAATGACTTTCCGGTGGCTGCACGCGAGGTCACCGCAGCGCCCGACTCGTCGAACAGGCATCGTAGCGGTGACGGCCGTGATGGGGTGGGCGCGATGTGAGGGAGAACCGGATGGACGAGACCCACGGCAGGAGGTAGCGGACCGGCTGCGCAAAGCGACATAATTGGCGGTCCACACCCGCACCATCTCGCCGGAGACGGCCATGTCCGACGTGACTCCTGCACCGCGCTCGCACGAGCCGACCATCTCCGGCGTGGTCACCCGCCCGATCCTGGTCGGTTACGACGGGTCAGCGCCGAGCCGGCACGCGCTGGCCTACGCCGCTGACACCCGGGCGGACGCGATCGTCCTCGGTGCGCCCGCCCGCTGGGTGCACCGCATCGCGGGCTCAGTGCCAGTGTGGCTGACCCGCCACGCACGTTGCCCAGTCGTCATCGTCCCCTGACCACCGCCATTCGGTTGCTGAGGGCGGTAAGCGGTGAGCGGGACTGCTTGCCTTTGAGTTCAAGCGGACCGAGGTTGTGCACCACAGTGCAGCCGCCAAGTTGGGCGAGGGTGGTCTCGCTGATCAGCACTTCGCCGACACCGGCGGCCGCCGCCAGACGTGCGGTGAGATTGGTGGTGTCGCCGATGGCGGTGAAGTTGCGCTTAACCGAAATGATCTTGCTGAACGTGTGCTGGGCATTGCGCGACGGATGCTTACGGAGAGTGCTTGGAGAAATCTGGCGTTGTTGGGTTTCGGGCGCGTCGGTCGAGTTGCCCATGGATTTCGGCGGTCCGCCTCAGCTCAGTTCGGCTCGTGTTTGGCGTAGGTGACGGCGAGGCCGATCACGGGTCGGTATGCCTCGACCTGGCCGGGCGTCCATCCGGCAGGTCCGAAACAGCACGTTGCCGGGCAGGTCGCCATGCACCACCTGCGAGGCGAGGTCGACCGGGCGGCGGGCGTTGATCAGTGGCTCCAACAGGTCCAGGGCCACTGGGCAGGCCTGGACAGGGAGTTCGTCCCAGGCGACGCGGTCCCCGATGGACCACGGGTCATCACGGAGGTCCAGGAACGCCGGCCGGGGCTGGTCCGCGATGGCCGTGTGGAAGGCGATCCCTGTGCGCAGCACGTCGTCTTGCCTGCTGACATCAGGGTCGCCCGCGACGAGTTGGCTTGCCTCCCAGCCGTGGGCTACCCAGCTTCCATCCAGCGCCCGGACAGGGCGGGCGACCCCGGAACTCCGTCGAGTCGGGCAACTGAGTGAGCACCTCGGCGCGCCAGAGCGTTTCCGCCAGGAACTCCACCGGTTTGAGGGCCAGCCTGCCTGCCCGCCACGTCCCGCCCTTGCCACCGGCCAAGATGACCGGAGCTTCCACGACGCCGAACACCGCCAGCACGGCGTCTGGAAGCTTGCAACCGACGATGTCATTCTCAAGATCGTAGGTTCCCGAGGACGGTCGTCGAGGAGCCGAAACCTCGGGAGAGACCATGGACGTCCCAAACCATTTCGGTCAACGGGACATTTGCTGCGCGCCCACGTTGCCGACCAGGGCAGGGCCCGGGCAGGGCCGGTGTTGATGCCCATCCGGAACCGGGGCCAGTCCGGATGGGACGCCGCAGCCTCGGCGGTGGCCTGCGGGGCGCGCGTCCCCAGCCTGTGCACAGCTTGTACACATTCGGGTTCATCGATCCACAGAACGGTCCCCACACCGTCCACACCATGTTGATGCCGGCCCCGCGAGCGTGCCCCTACGGTGTCCTCTTGTGAGCCAAACGCCTATCTATGACCAGATCCGTGGCGAGCGCATCAATGCCGATCTCCCGGCCGCCGGATCTGAGCCGCCGCCGGTCGAGCCGCCAGACAAGCCTCGCTTCCCCGTTGACGGGGCGGGTCCGGTGGTGTTCGCTCGGCCACCGGAAGTGGAAGCTGATCGGGCCGCGGACTGGTCGTGGTTCGCTGCGGCCGACCCAGCGGTGCACGCCGCGGCGCACGCGACGCGGCGGCAGAACCCGTAGGGGCACCGGGGTTTACTGTGAGTTGCGGTTGGGTAACTACCTGCAACCGACGTTGGACTCGAGACACGCTCAGGGATGGGGACACAGCGATGACAATCACGTCGAACAATCTCACCGCCGATCTGCCCACAGGGGTGAAGGACAAGGTGCGCGACGCCAAGGAAACCGCGCAGGGCAAGATCCAAGACATCAAGCAGCACCTGCAGGACGGCACCGAGGCACTGCAGGATAAGGCTGGCGAGACGACGCGGCATGCGAAGGATCTGACCGACCAGGCCGTGGCGAAGCTTCCCGCGCCGGTGGTCGGGCGCATCACCCAGCTGATGGCGGCGATGCGGCGACGGCCGGTGCCAGCCATAGCGGTCCTGCTAGGTGTATTGCTGGTGTTGCGACGGGTACTCCGCAGGAACAGCTGACTTCGGACCAGCTGAGCGAGCAACCAAATCTGACGAAGGAGCATCCGATGGGTATCGGAGACAAGATCTCGAACAAGGCCGAAGAGCTGAAGGGCAAGCTCAAGGAGGCCGCCGGCAGGGCCACCGGTGACGAGCACCTCGAAGCCGAGGGAAAGGTCGACCAGACCGAGGGCAAGATCAAGCAGGCCGGCGAGAAGGTCAAGGACTTTTTCCACCGCTGAGCCATCCCCCCGCCCGGCCGGACGGAACCTCACCCCCTCGTCCGGCCGGGCGCCCTCCCGCTGTCGCTATGCGCCGTCGGCAAATAACGTCGTCGCCGAGTCGTTGGTGGCGGGGATCCGCAGGGAGGTCGTCATGGCGTCAGCGGCGCAGCCGTCGGTCTGATCTTGCTGTCCCATACTCACACGGACTGGACGGATCTCGCACGGCGCTTCGTTGAGCGGGTCGGTCTTGACCCGAGCCGCAACGAGACCGGTCGGCTGATCTCGCGGCTCGCAGGGTTCGGGCCGCGCCAGACCCAGCGAGACGGGTCGATCGCCATCGGGTATGGACTGTTGGAGGCGGTGGAGGGTTACGGTCTGCTGCGTCGTCGACAATGGGCGGAGTACCTCACCGTGGTGTCGACGGCGTTGTTGCTCTTTCCTGAGATTCAGGAGCTGTTCAAGCATCCCACCGGGCTCAAGGTGGGCGGCTTAGCCCTTAACATGGTCATCGTCGGCTACCTGATCATCCGCTTGGTCCGTCGCCGTCGCTAATGCTCGCCTTTGTGTCGAGGTAAGCTCGTCCGGCAATGGCTGGCATCCAGAGGCCCGCAAGGTTTACGGTACGGATCTGGACGTATCGAGCTCGGGAGGGGCAGGGCGTGCAGACTATGGGTGCAGCATTGGCCGTGCGCTACCGCCCGGCACGTTCAGTGATCGCGCTGGATACCCCGGAGGAGTCGCGTGGCCACAATAAATGATTCCCCTGAGACATCGGGTGGTGCTGGCGACCATCGTGGGAGTCCGACGGCCCGCCGCATCATGTTGGGCGCTCGGCTGCGCCGGCTGCGTGAGGCCGCCGAGCTCTCCCGCGCGGAGGCAGGTTTCGCGATCCGTAGCTCCGAGTCGAAGATCAGCCGGCTCGAGCTCGGCCGGGTCAGCTTCAAGGTGCGGGACGTGACCGACCTACTGACGATGTACGGGGTGACAGACCCCGAGAGGCGTGAGGCGTTCCTCGACATGGTCGCCCGGTCCAACGAACCCGGCTGGTGGCATCGGTACACCGATCTCGTGGCCGACTGGTTCCAGGACTACCTTGGGCTGGAGGAGTCGGCAGCTCGGATCCAGACATGGGAACAGCAGTTCGTCCCCGGCCTGTTGCAGACCGAGGACTACGCGACGGCGATCGCCAGCCACGGTTGGTCTCCCATTGCGGCCCAGAGTGTGCAACGTCAGGTCGCTGTGCGCATGCGACGACAGGCGTTACTTGGCCGGCCGGATGCACCCAAGTTCTGGGCAGTAATCGACGAGTCGGTCTTGCACCGGCAAATCGGCGGCAGGCCGGTGATGGTGGCCCAAGTCGAGCATCTCCTCGAACTCACCAAGCGTCCCAACATCATCGTGCAGGTCGTGCCGTACCAATTCAGCGGGTACGCAGCCGAAGGCTCGTTCACCACGCTGCGTTTCGCTGAGCCAGAGTTGCCTGATGTGGTCTACATCGAGCACCTCACCGGCGCGCTTTACCTGGACAAGCGATCCGATACCGAGCTGTACGGCAGGGTCTTCGACCGATTGACTGTGGACGCCTACACTCCTGACCACAGCCGGCAATTGCTCATGAAGGTGCGCGCTGAGATGTAGCTAACAAGTCGTTCAGGGTTTGCGCCCGACCGCTCCGACGACGCAGTGCTGCACGGGGTCCAGCGGCTTGATTTGCGGTCCGTCGGGCCACCAGTCGGCGCACCGGACCAGGCCGGGATCGACCAGTTCCAAGCCCGGAAGCATGCCCTCGATCTCGGTTCGAGTTCGGAAACACCCACTGCCCAGGCTGTGCAGGAAGATCTGTTCGATCTTCCGGGCGAGCTCGCTCAACTCGCCGCCGTCCTCAGGATCGAAGAAGTGGCAAAGCGCCACGTAGGAGCCCGACGGCAGGGCGTCGATGTATTCGTCCATAATACTTTGTGGGCTGCGCTCACCGTCGTAATGATGCAGCGTACTGAGGTGGAACAGCGCGATCGGCTCGGAGAAGTCAAGGTGCCTGCGGACGACCTCGTCGTTGATGACCTCGGATGGGGTGAAGATGTCGGCGGCGCTGAAGCGGGTCATCTCGTTGTCCGCCAGCAACGCGCGCCCGTGCGCGAGCACGGTCGGATCGTTGTCGACGTACACCACGCGGGCGTCCGGCTGGAGTCGCTGGGCGACCTGATGGGTGTTCTCCGCAGTCGGAAGCCCCGACCCGCAATCGAGGAACTGCGTGACGCCGGTCTTGCTAGCGATGAAGCGGGTCACCCGGATGAGAAAATTTCGCCCGTCCCACGCCATCTTCCCGACCTCTGGTGCGACCTGCTTGACTCGACGGATGACCTCACGGTCGATCTCGTAGTTCTCCTTACCGCCCAGGGCGGCGTCATAGACTCGGGCTATGCAGGCCTTGGTTGTGTCGATGTAAACGGGTGCGGCATCGTCCGACGATCGGGCGTCGGTACCGGGCATCGAGAACCTCACGAGCGTAGTGCGGACCGGGACACAGCGGGAGCCCTAGGGGCGGGCGGCCAACCGAGGTGTGGGCATCGGAGTTTGCCCGCTCGCAGCCGGGATCATGTTACGGTTTGCGCCCGACTGCTCCAACGATGCAGTGCTGCACGGGGTCCAGTGGCTTGATCCGCGGCCCGTCTGGCCACCAGTCGGCGCACCGGACCAGGCCGGGTTTGACCAGTTCCAAGCCCCGGAGCATGCCCTCGATGTCGGTTCGGGTGCGAAACAGCCCGCTGCCCATCGGGCTGTGCAGGAAGATCTGTTCCATTCTCCGGGCGAGTTCGCCCAACTCGGGGGTGGTCTCAGGATCGCAGAAGTGGCTCAGTGCCACGTAGGAGCCCGACGGCAGGGCGTCGATGTATTCGGCCATGATGCTCTGCGGGCTGCGCTCACCGTCGTAGTGGTGCAGCGTCCCGAGTTGGAACAGCGCGATCGGCTCGGAGAAATCAAGGTACTTGCGCACGATCTCGTTATTGATGATCTGGTCCGGCTGGAAGATGTCGGCGGCACTGAAGTGGGTCTGGTCATTCTCCTCAAGAAGTGCCCGGCCGTGCGCGAGTACCACCGGGTCGTTGTCGATGTACACCACGCGGGACTCCGGCTGGATTCGCTGGGCAACCTGGTGCGTGTTCTCCGCCGTCGGCAGGCCTGAGCCGCAGTCGAGGTACTGGGTGATACCGGTCTGGCTGGCGACGAATCGGGTCACCCGGATCAGGAATTCCCGATTGTCCCCGCCGAGTCGAATAGCCTCCGGCGCGACCTGCTGGAGTCGCCGTAAGACCTCGCGGTCGACTTCATAATTGTCTTTACCGTTCAGGAAAGCGTCATAAACCCGGGCGATACTCGCCTTGGTCGTGTCGATATAGGCAGGTAGGGCATCGTCCGACAGCGGGGCGTCGGTACCGGGCATCGGGAACCTCACAGGCGTTGCGGTACGAAACGGGGCACAGGCGAGCCTAGGAGGGCGGCGGCCCGCGGTAAACCGTGGGTGCCTCCCGGAGGCGTGCGATGTGGTCGCGGCGGCGTGGTCGGCACCGCTGCCGCCAAGCTTCACCCGATAGTGGTCACCCGCTCCCCATGCCCGATTCGCGCAGATGCACGTGCATTGACGTCTGCAGCAGCTCGCGCTACCGTCCCTAGTATGCACCTGCACCTGCACGTGCATCCGAGAGGGAGGACCCTTCCATGTTCGAGTCGGTACGCAACGGCATGTCTGCCGCGGGCCTTGCCGGAGTGACGTGGCGGAAGAGCAGGCACAGTGGCCAGCTCGGCAACTGCGTGGAGACTGCGGCACTGGATAGTGGCGACGTCGCAATGCGGAACTCTCGTCATCCGAGTGGCCCAGCGTTGATCTTCACCAGGGACGAGATGACTGCCTTCTTGGCTGGTGCCAAGGACGGCGAATTCGACGATCTCGCCTGCTGAGTCTGACGTTCAGACGCTGTGACTGATACCAACCGGCCGGGGGGTCCAGGTGCCGGTGCGGCGGTTATGGCGGACCGAGCAGTGATGCTGGTCCGCTACCGAGCCGGTGTGACCGGCCAGACCGCGCGCACCGTGCACCTGGTTTCGCTGCGGGACCGATGCCAGGCGGGCGCGCTCGGCACCCTGTGCGGTTCGCTCATGAGTCTCGCGCTCATCGAGACCGTTACGGCCGGCCAAGGTATGCCCTGCAACGAGTGCGTCATTCACCAGCTGAACGCTACGACGGAGCCCCCCGTAGCGAGGCTCGACAGTGACGACGATGGGGACGGCGATGGGCTCGTGGACAGATCTACCTACGACGCGTGGGGCTGGCCGGTCACCCAGCACTGCGAACAGATTCAGCTGAGTTCGCAGTGCGACGCGTCGGCCATAGCAGTCCCGATCCCGCTCAGTGCCGAACTGATCCGGATTCTCACCGCGCGACGCTGTGCCCCGGCGGTTCTGGCCGACCCCGACGCTCCCGAACACCATTACGTGCTCGTGGGTGAGCAGTATGGGGCCCTGTTACCATGGCCACCCAACGTGCACCAGGTTAACGGCGCCCTGATGCTGCCCCCCACCATGACCCCACGGGGACCGATCACCTGGATACAGCCGCCGAGCAAGGACTCATTGCGGTTGTCCCGGGAAATCGATGTGTTCGGGGCCTTACGCGCCGCCCTCAGCAACGCCCCGGTTGGGGCGCGTTCGTCGCTCCCTATCTGAGATCACGCGTGTGCTGGCCGGCCAATCATCGGATGGCGAAAGCCAGCGCCCCACCGATACACGCTAGCCCCACCACCATCCAGGTCACGTAGTCGTTGACCACCCCGCTCTGGAACCGCCGGATCGGTCCCACCAGCCCGGTTCCGGGTTCGAAGCCCCTGCGCAGAACGGGCAGGCGTCGCCAGTGCAGGGCCAGCAGAGCCAGCACGAGACTGGCTGCGGCGGTACCCACGCCGGTGACCACGTCGGTGGTGGTGACGCTGGTGTCCTCAGGGGCCAGCAGCGCCGTCGGGTGGGCGATGTGGGCGCCGGCCAGCACGGTGGCGTTGTAGGCCGCCTGATCCTGGAACCGGACAGCGCCATCCTGGACCAGCGCTCCCAGGTGCGGTAGCAGCCCGACGGTGAGCGCCAGAGCCACCAGCGCTACCGGTGGGACGATCATGGACAGGGGGGTGCGGCTCTTGGCTTCATCGGTCTCGGAGGTCTCCTCGGCGGCTTCCTCGGCCATCGTGGGGTCCTCCGATGGCGGGTCACCGAGCCCGTAAAAGACACCGCCGGCAACGTGGAGCACGGCCGCACCCACCAGCACCGAAGTGGTGATGATCACTGCGGTGATCCAGGGCAGCCCGCGGACCTCGCCACTTTGCCCGATCCAGCCGGCCCCGAGGTACAGCGCGAACGGGGGCAGATCCGCCAGGGCCAGAGCGGCCAGGCCGAACACCACGCCGGTGGCAGGTAGCCGCCTGCCGCGGCTGTGCAGGGTGGTCTCGTTGACCGACCCCAGCCGGTGCAAGACGATGCCCACGCACAGGAACAGCGCGGCCTTGACCAGCCCGTGGCCGATGACGTAGACGGCAGCGCCGGTCAGTCCCAACGGGGTGAGCAGGGCGATGCCGATCAGGAACAGGCCGGCGTGGTTGATGGTGGAAAAGGCCAGCAGGCGCTTGCGGTGGCGTTGGCGAAAGCAGAACAGCGCGCCCACGATGGCGGTGACGGTTCCCAGCACCAGCAGGACGGCGGTGATGGCGCCCCGATGGTCGAGGCCGGCACCGAACATCGACCAGTAGACCCGGGCCACCCCGTAGAGGCCCAGCTCGACCATCACCCCGGAGAACAGCACGCAGACCGGGGTGGGGGCGACGGCGTGGGCGTCGGCGAGCCAGAAATGGAAGGGCACGATGGACGCCTTGGTCAGCAGCCCCATCAGGATGAGGACGAACGCCACCACCACCAGGCCGTCGGGGCGGTGACCGGCGATGGCCTGGCCGATCTGGGCCATGTTCAGGGCGCCGGTGCGGCCGTAGATCAGCGCGATACCGGACAGCGAGAAGTAGGCGCCCACACTGTTGGTGATGGCGAAGTTGAGCGCTCCCTGGATGGGGCCGCGCTCCTCGGGGCGGTAGACGGTCAGGGCGTAGGCGGCCACTCCCATGACCTCGAACCACACGAACAGGTTGAAGACGTCCCCGGTCAGGCAGAAGCCGACCATCCCGGCCAGGAAGACCAGCATCAGGGCGTGGTAATAGGTGGCTACCCGCTCGAAGTAGCGCCAGGAGAACACCAGCGACGCGGTGACCAGCAAAGCGGTCAGCGCGGCCAGGCCCGAGTTGAGCTGGTCGACGGCGAAGTCGATACCCAGCGCGATGCCGTGCGATGGGGTGAAACCGGCGAACCAGTACACCCGCTGACCGTCGACGGTGCTGAGCATGATGGTCACGAGCAGGCCCGTGACACCGGTGGCGGTGAGGATGGCCACCGCGTCGAGGACGCGTCGCCGCTTGCCGAACAGCGGGTTGAGACCGGAGATCGCGGCCGCGGCCAGCAGCGGGACGACCACGGCCAGCGGTAGCGCGACGTCCATTCTCAACCCTGAAGCTGCCGGAGCTCTTCGGGATCGAGCGTCCCGAATCGCTTGTGCGCCTGGACTGCGAAAGCCAGCAGCAGGGCCGTCACGGCGGCTTCCACCACCACGTCGGTGAGGGCGAGGGCCTGCACCACCGGGTCCACGGCGGGGGTGTTCAGCGGGATGTCGTAGAAGTAGGGCGCCACCGCACCGGTCTTGTAGCCGACGCCGAGCAGCAGGATGTAGGTGGAGGACTGGACCACTATCAGGCAGACGATCTGGTGCACCAGGTGCCGGCTGGTGATGATTCCGTAGAGGCCGACGCGCTCGCCGATGATGAGGATGAAGGCGGCAGACACCTCGACGCCGACGAAGAAGCTGATCAGCGCGATCGTCCCGGCGGAGTTCACCGCCCCCGGCGTGGCGCCCAGCGGCAGGATGTTGGTCAGGTACGCGGCACCCATCGCCAGGGCGGCGAGCCCGACAGCGGCGAAGCTGCCGGCTCCGATCGCCTCGATGGCATCGGTGAGGGCAACCGGGCTCAGCCGCTTGAACACGAGGAACTGCCCCGCCAGGTACACCAGGACGAAGGCGGTGGCCAGCACGATGCCGCCTTGGAACCCACCCGACGGACTGGTCTGGGCGTGCGAGGCCAGATACCAGCCGACCACGACGGTGGGGCCGATCAAGGCCAGGGTCACCATCTGGATGGCGTCGCTGGTGGCCGGCACGTCCCGGTTCCTGGCCTCGTCCACCGCGGAGGTGTCATGTTCGGCGCGCAGGTGCCGCAGCACGGTCGCCACCCCGGTGGCGGCGATGAACAGGATGAACTCCTCGCCCAACGTGTCGAAGGCCCGGTATTCGAAGTTCACCGCCGACACCACTCCGGTGGCATGAGTCTGGGGTACTGCGATGGCGTTGATGATGTCCCCGTGAGGGCCCGGGTAATGACCGAATCCGGGCAGCCTGACCAGGCCCCAGAGGTAGAAGGCGAGGAATCTGCCCACTGCCACCAGGAAGACTCAACGCCGCTGGCTCGGCGTCATTCTTCCTGCTTCCTGACCTTGGCCAGCGTCAGGAGCAGCAGCAGCGGCAGGACCACCGCGCCCACCGTCAGCTCCGACAGGGTCACATCCGGAGCCTGGAAAGCCATGAACAGCACGGCCAGCAGCAGCCCGTAGATACTCAGCGACACCACCTGCCGGATCGGGTCCCGGGTGAGGACCACGGCCGTCGCTCCGGCGGCCACCAGCACAAGGATGGTCACCTGCAGCGCGGTCATCATGGTGCGCCGTCGTTGCTGTTCAGGCGCCAGTCCCCGGTTTCCCGGATGCGCGCCGCCCGGATGGTGGCATGGGTCAGGAACGGGCCGGCTACGACGAGGAACAACAGTGCCAGCCAGGTCTCGACGGCGTTTTCGGAGTAGCCCTGCTGCACCAGGACGGCCACGGCCACCAGGATGGGGGCGATGAGGCTGACTGGGGTGACGAAGTGGAGTTTCTGGTATACGTCAGGCATCACCAGCACACCGAGCGACGAGGCCAGCACCACGACCACGGCCAGACCAAGGAGAATGTCTGCAGCGACACCTCTGCCGGTCACAGCCAACGCTCAAAGCGCGAACAAAAACGAGCCCGCTGCCCAGCAGAAGCACGGCCAGCAAGACAGGTATCTCGACTCCGCGGATCGCCCGAAACCTTGGGGCAAGAGCACCAGCACCATGACGATGACTGATGCCCGACCAGCTCAGCCGCGAAAGCCCCCACCGCGGCAACCCCAGCTCCCACCAGCAATTCGGCGACATCGAGCGAATAGTCCAGAACTATCCACAACGCCATGAGAAGGACCCACCACACGAGCCACGACCCAACCCGGCCGGTCAACGCCCGCTCCCGCTCCCGCCGCCGGGGACTGCCAGCCCCCGCGAGCGGCCCGCTCACCGGGAGCATCGGCTCAGAACCCGAGCTCTCATCGCGGTCGGGGCGAGATCATTCGGCGGTCCTCCCCATGCCTGGTGCGTTATAACTACTCCCTGCCAGCCCGATCCGGCAACCGCCCGCGCGCTTGCGGATGCCAGCGGGCAGGCTGGGGGTGATGACTGCTGAGCTGCCCCAGCCGGTGGCGCCGATGCTCGCGTCGGTCGGCGAGCCACCGTCGGGCCCTGGCTGGGGGTTCGAGTTCAAGTGGGACGGCGTGCGGGCCCTCGCCGCGGTCGCCGGCGACCGGGTTCGGCTCTACAGCCGCAATCGCAATCACATCACCGGTGGGTATCCCGAGCTGGCCGTGCTCAGCGGGCTGGTCGGCGGCCGACCGGTGCTGCTCGACGGGGAGATCGTGACGCTGGGCGTCACTGGACACCCGGATTTCGCGCTGCTCCAGCAGCGCATGCACGTCCGCGCGCCGAGCCCATGGCTGGTGGACCGCATCCCGATCTCCTACTACGTCTTCGACCTGCTCGACCTCGACGGCCGCCGGCTGTTGTCGCAGAGCTATCAGCAGCGCCGGGAGCTGCTCGCGGAGCTGGCGCTCGACGGCGTCTCCCCGCGGGTCCGGGTGCCGCCGCAGTACACCGACGTCGACGGCCGTCAACTGCTCGAAGTGGCGCGCATGCACGGCATGGAAGGCGTGGTCGGCAAACGGCTGAGCTCCCGGTATGAGCCCGGCCGCCGCTCACCAGCCTGGATCAAGACCGCGCTGTGGTGCACCCAAGAGGTCATCGTCGGTGGTTGGACGACCGGGCAGGGCCGCCGGGCCGGCACCCTCGGCGCGCTACTGATGGGGGCCTACGACGACGAAGGAAGGCTGCGCTATCTCGGCGACGTCGGGACCGGGTTCACCGACTGGATGCTTGACGACCTGCTGGTACGCCTCGCCGCTCTCGAACAGTCCGGTAGCCCGTTCGACGAGCCGGTGCCCCGCGAGCATGCCCGCCGGGCGCGCTGGGTCCGCCCCCAGCTCGTCGGCGAGGTCGAATACCGGACACTGACCCCGGACCGCCGGCTACGCCACGCCACCTGGCGCGGCCTGCGCCCCGACAAGGACCCGGCCCAGGTGACATTGAGCTGACGCCGCCCAGGGCTAGCAGCGCAGTGGGTTGCGCAGGGGTGTGCGAGTGGGGTCTATGATCGCGGGTGGGATGAATTCGACGTGACCGGGGTGGATGAGGATTTCCCAGCCAGTGCGATCGATCCAGTGTCGCCAATGATGCGCTTGGCACATTCCCGTGGTCGATCTCAAGCCGGGAAAGCACACCCGCGATCCCGTGCGACAAGCGCTCGGCGGATGGAGAGCGGGACGGTTCGCATGGCCCGTCCAACGTCCAGCGGTTCTGATTTCCCGCCCAGGACGACCGGGATGATTTTCGCGTCACAGGCCCACCGTCTCGCCTCGGAAGCGCTGATCTGGGTGCCGTAGTCGAGGGTCGCGACCCCGAGGCTGGTGCGTAGGGCATCCCAGTCGATGGCGGTGAGGTGGTGTGGTTCGCCGGCGGTGGTGGGGCAGTCTTGGGCGGCGCGGGCCAGCCCGCAGACCTCGAGCAGGGCATCAGCGTTGCGCTGGCCGGTGGTGCGCGTGTCGGGGATACCGGCGGTGGCGGGTCGGGGCGCGGCGAGTTGTTCGATCAGAGATCGGAACGCGGCACTGTGCTCGGGTTCGAGGTATCCCTCCAGGCCCAGCCGCCCATCCCGGCGGTCCCACAACCGCAACTCCCCAGCGGCCGGATCGGGTTCCCGCTCGTCGCGGGGCTGTGGACCGTCGGGGTGGAGGTGCGCCAGGATGCGAAGGCCGATCTTGTGCAGCGATGTCGGGTTGAACGACCGGGCGTGGCGGGCCAACTCGGCTTCGGCGGCGTCGCGTTCGGTGGCGAGGACCGAGGAGGGATTGAGTGACGCCATTGGACGAGGCAGGCGTCGATCGCCTGCCTCGGGTCCAGCTGCGTCTCTATCACGTCACTCACCCCTGACAATCTCGGGGCTGACGAGGGTTACCGAAAAGTGGATTTCAGTGCTGCGACGGGCTGTCGAAAACCTTAGGTCGACGGCGCGACCCACTTTCGGAGGACCGTTCCGGCTGTATTTCGGATCAGACGTCGCGACCCGGCTTGAGCGGCGCGCTGCGCAGCAGCGGTCCCTACACACGTTAGATGAGCAGTGGCGGTCAGCCCGCCAACCGCTGTGCCAGCAGAGTCGCCGGCAGGGTACTTCCGGGATCTAGCGCGGAGTTGGCGTGGACCGGGATGAGGATGTAAGCAAGCGGAATGGGGACCCAGGATCACATGAGCGGCCGAGTATCAGCCATCGCGCGGCCACGGGTGGTGGTGCTCGGCGCCGGATTCGCCGGCCTGAACGCCGCACACGCGCTGCGGGACGCCGATGCTGCCGTCGTCCTGCTGGACAAGAACAACTACCACACTTTTCAGCCGCTGCTCTACCAGGTGAGCACCGGCTACCTGGCGGCCGAAGAGGTCGGCGCGACCCTACGGACGATCTTTCGCCGACAGCCGAGCGTGACCGTCCGGATGGGCGCCGCGGTCTCGGTGGAATGGACTGACCGCAAGCTATGCCTGCAGGACGGCTCCGCGCTGGAGTTCGACTACCTGATCCTGGCCGCCGGTGCCGAGACGAACTATTTCGGCATCGCGGGTATGGCCGAGCACAGCTGGCCGCTCTACACCCTGGATGACGCGGTCCGGCTGCGCATGCACCTGCTCAACCGCCTCGAAGAGGCGGCAGCGACGGTCGACCACGCCGCCGAACCCATCACAGCGGTGGTCGTCGGCGGTGGTCCCACCGGGGTGGAGACCGCCGGGGCGCTCGCCTCGATGGGCCAGGAGCTCGTCGGCCCGGCCACCGCCCTGCGGGTGACCCTCGTCGAGGCGATACCGCGGCTGCTCGCAGCATTCAGCCCGCGCTCGTCGAAGCGGGCCCTGGAGGACCTGCGACGTCGAGGCGTCGAGGTTCGTCTCGGGGAGACCGTCGACAGTGCTGACGCCGGTGGGGTGACGCTGGCCGACGGGCACCGGATCGAAACCGACACGGTGATCTGGGCCGCCGGGGTGCAGGCGAACCCGCTCGGCGGCGCGTTCGGTCTGGAGCTGGCCAAGCACGGGCGGATCCTGGTCGACCCGCAGCTACGGGTACCCGGCCACCCGAATGTGTTCGCCGCTGGCGACATCGCCGTCACGACACCCGCGCACGGCGCACCACCGCCGATGCTCGCGTCCGCAGCGATCCAGACCGGCCGGCATGCCGGCGAACAGGTTGCCCGGCTTCTCGCAGGTAAGCCGTTGATACCGTTCCGGTACCGCGACAAGGGGATCATGGCTGTGCTCGGTCGCGGTGACGCGGTGGCCGAGCTGCCACTGCGGTCATCCGGCGGGAGGACCAGCCGGTACCCGCTGCGATTCGGTGGGCTGCCGGCGTGGCTGCTCTGGCTCGGTGTGCACATCGTCTACCTGATTGGATTTCGCAACCGGCTCAAGGTTCTGCTCGACTGGGGATGGAGCTACTTCACTTCCCGCGGCGCCGGCGCCATCCTCGTCCATCCCCCGGATACCCGGCAACGAACCAGCTGACCCCTCTCGTCACGTCCGTCCCAGCCGGAGGCGGATGGATGTTCTGCAGACGTGCCACAGACGGCAACTTTCAACCAAAGTTGCCAGCCCCGGCACCTCTGCGCGGTGCAACACTGATTCCCCGGGCGACACGGACGGTGACTATGCGTGTTGGTCAACCCCGGGTGCTCGCGGCGCACCCGGCCCAGGCAGGTGAGCTGGCCCGTTTTATCCCCGCCGTGCGAGCACGATCGTCAACGCGCCCAGGAGAACACCGGAACTGGCGGCACCAGCGACGGCGTAGCGCCCCCGCGGCGGCAGCTCGCGCCACGAAGCGACGGTCGCGGCCACGTCGACCGCGTCACAGAACGAACCGGCGACGGTCCAACCCAGCAGCCCCCGCCCGTTTCTCCACGACGACGCGAGCAATGCGCCGACACCGAGTGCGATGTCACGGCCACCCGCGGCCCGGCCCAACACCGCTCCCGCGGGCCCGGCGGCCTGGGCCGCACCCACCCACGCCCGGGCCATCAGATCCGGCCGCACCAGCGCGACGATGCCGATGGTGACCCGTCCGGCCCCGAGCGCCATCCCGCACAGTCGAGCCTGCGGCCTCAATCTCGACTCCCTGAATTTGATCACGGTTCTACCTTGCCATGGTCTGGTCTCGTCAGGCGGACCTGTCGGGAGGTGACGTTGAGCTGACCCGGCCTCGGGTATACCTGCCCCATGACCGCAGGCGAGGCTCGATGAGCGACCAGCAGGAGAGGCTGCAGGCCTACCGGGCCAAGCGCGACTTCGCGGTCACCGCGGAGCCGGCCGGGGCCGCGGCGCCGGCGGGTCAGAGCCGGTTCGTCGTGCAACGCCACCGGGCCCGCCGGCTGCATTACGACCTGCGGTTGGAGGTAGCTGGAGTGCTGGCCAGCTGGGCGGTGCCGAAGGGACCGACGCTGGACCCCAAGGCCAGGCAGTTGGCGGTGCACGTCGAAGACCACCCCCTCGAGTACTTCGACTTCGAGGGCATCATCCCGAAGGGCGAGTACGGCGGGGGCGACGTCATCGTGTGGGACTGGGGCACCTGGCAGCCCGCAGAGACTGACGACCCGGCAAGTGCCATCGAACGCGGCGAGCTGCACTTCGACCTGCACGGCGAGAAACTGGCCGGTCGCTTCGTGCTCGTCCGCCGCGACGACGCCCGGCCGGGCAAAGAGCAGTGGCTGTTGATCCACAAGAACGACGACCACGCGCGGTCCGGCTGGAACCCTGAAGACCACCCCTTATCGGTCAAGACGGGGCGCACGAACGATGAGGTCGCCGCGGCTCCCGAGGCGCTGTGGCGCGGCGAGAAGCCTGCCAGCGAAGCCGCCGTCGCGTTGGCCCCGGCGCCAGCGCCGGTGTGGGAGCCGCCGACCGCCGACGAGCTTGCCGCGCTGGACGCGCTCGGGTCCGAGGGTCGGTGGGGCGTGCAGGGCCGCGAGGTCAGGCTGACTAACCTGGACAAGGTGCTGTTCCCCGGGCGGGGTCCTGAACCCCCGGTTACCAAGCGCGACCTCATCCGCTACCACGCCATGATCGCCCCATTCATGCTCCGCTACCTCGCCGGTCGCCCGGTGAA
>QHBY01000542.1 GCA_003244245.1 Pseudonocardiales bacterium | reverse complement strand
CCGGCGGGCGTGCGACCGAGCCGCCCGGCGGTGCGGAGGAGCCCGAAGCAGCCCCGCCGCCGACCGCCCACAGCTGGCCGGCGCCGTCACCGTCCAGGCCGAGCAGCTCGGTGCCGTCGGCGGGCGCCCCCGGGGGATCGGCGGCCACGAACGGATCGTTGGCGAACGCCCCGTTGACGATGCTGTGCAGCAGGCGCGGCTTGGGAGACTCGGGCTCGGTGAGATCGACGGCGTCGGCGCGGTCCTCCGCGCGCCTGCCGACGAACACCGACTCCCAGAACCGGCCGCCGGAGAACTGCAGGTCGCTGACGCCCCGCCCCTGGGGCGCGTACACGGTGGTCAGGCCCGTACCGTCCCAGTGCAGGTGAAAGGCGCCCACCCGCTCGCCGGTCGGGTCCTGGCCGCCCACGCCGCCGAACCAGCAGTCGTTGGGCCCGTTGCACGCCGCGGCGTTCATGCGCCGGAACGGGTCGGCCGACTGGTCGGGCATGCTGTAGGAGGCCACCACCTCCCCATCCCTGAAGTGGCACAGCGCGAGCCCCGATCCCGTGCGCGGCCGGCTGGGCTCGCTGACCGTCCAGAACTCGCGCGGACCGGCGAAGGCGATGCGCGACGTGTCGCCCGACCCTCCGCACACGGTGGCCAGGGGATGCCAGCTCTGGCCGTTGTAGGCGTAGAGGCCTCGCGCGATGGTGGCATTGCCCTCGACGGAGAGCAGGCCACGATTGGGGGCCCAGAACTTCAGATCGCCCGGGATCCCCAGCGGCACCTTGAACGGTGCGCCCGGGGGCGGCGGGGGCTGCTCGAGGCGCCACAGCGCCGCCGCGCCCGCGTGCGCTGGTGCCAGCGCGTCCCACCCAAGCGCCAGCAGCGTCAGCCCCAGCGCGAGGGAGCCGGCGCTAGGCCTCCGGGCCATCCGGCTGCTCCCGCGAGGCGGAGCGGTCACCTCCTGACCCTGAGGGGCGGCCGTCGAGGTCCTCCACATCGACCGCGGTCACCGTCGCCAGCACCGCGTCCAGCGCGTGCCCCGAGAGCGTCTCGAGCTCGAGCAGCGCCTCGGCGGTCTCGCGCACCGCGCCCCAGTTCATCCGCAGCGCCGCCTGGGCCTTGTGCTCGGCGTCGCCGACCAGGCGCTCGACCTCGCGATCGATCAGCTCCAGCGTGGCGGGCCCGACGGATCCGAGCTCCTCCAGCGACGCGCCCAGGAACACCTCGCCTCCCTTCTCGCCGATCGTCACCGGACCGAGCACCTCTGACATCCCGAACGACGTGACCATGGCGCGGGCCAGCTGGGTGGCGGCGTGAAGGTCGTCGTTGACCCCGGTCGACAGGCAGCCGAACTCGAGGTGCTCGCCGGCCGCCCCGGAGACGATGGCCACCAGCTGGCGCTGGAGGTCCGGCTCCTGGCGGATGACCAGGTCACGGTCGGTGAGCATGTGCGCGGCCGTGCCCAGCGTGCGCCCGCGCGCCACGATCGAGATCTTCTGAGCCGCCACCGTCTGACCGACGGCGCGCGTGACCACCGCGTGCGAGGCCTCGTGGACGGCGATCACCCAGCGCTCGTCGTCGGTGAGCACGTGGCTCTTCTTGGCCGGTCCCGATACCACCCGCTCGATCGCCTCCTCGAGCACCGGCTGGGTCAGGTCCTCGCGTCCCTCGCGCACCGCCAGCAGCGCGGCCTCGTTGATCACGTTGGCCAGCTCGGCGCCGGAGTAGCCCGGCGTGCCGCGAGCGACGACTTGCAGATCGACGCCTTCGGCAAGCTTCACTTTTTTGCAATGAACGCGGAGGATTTCCTCGCGGCCTTTCACGTCCGGCAAATTAACCGTGATCTGGCGATCGAAACGGCCTGGACGCAGGAGCGCGGGATCGAGCACATCGGGGCGGTTCGTCGCGGCAACCAAGATGACGCCTTCTTTGGAATCAAAGCCGTCCATCTCGACCAAGAGCTGATTCAACGTTTGCTCGCGCTCGTCGTGACCACCACCCAAGCCGGCACCACGCTGCCGGCCCACCGCATCGATTTCGTCGATGAAGAT
>QHBY01000541.1 GCA_003244245.1 Pseudonocardiales bacterium | reverse complement strand
GCCACCGCCCACACCTTCGGCCCAACCGCCGCACTACAACACCTCGCCACCACACCAGGCATCCCCCGACCACGAGGCACCGGCGAACCCATCACCACGACACGCTCCCCACTAACTCCACTGGGACAACCATGACCCCCACAGACACCACCACCCGACAAATCGCATGATCGGCAGATCACCAATTTATCGGCGATCAGGACTGACTCGGAAAGACATGCTGCTGAGAAAGGAAGGGTTTAGACAGGACGCTGTGCTGGCACGCGCCGCCGCAGATGCCGGTGGACTCGCGCTCACGGGTCTGCGCGCCACAGGGTCATCAAAAGGTCTGGGCGAGCGCGGTGATGCCCTGTCGCACCAAACGATTCTTGGCGTATTGGGCGATGCCCGACCTGAAGACGCAGTGCTGAGCGAGGAGGCCGCCGACGATTGCGCGCGGTTGTCAGCTCCCCGGGTGTGGATTGTTGACCCGCTGGACGGCACCCGCGAGTACGCCGAGGTCGGCCGGACGGACTGGGCGGTCCATGTTGCGCTGTGGTCGCATGGCGATTTGGTCGCAGGCGCGGTGGCCCTACCGGGCGTTGGTGTCACCCTGTGCACCGACGACCCGCCGACGGTCCCGGCGACGACGCAGCGGAAGCTGCGCATCGCAGTCAGCCGGACTCGGCCGCCCTCCTTCATCCCGGCTCTCGCGAGGCACCTCAACGCCGAGCTGGTACCCCTCGGTTCAGCTGGGTACAAGATCGCTGCGGTCATTCGAGGCGAGGTGGATGCGTACGTGCATGGTGGCGGGCAGTACGAGTGGGACTCCGCAGCGCCGGTGGCCGTGGCGTGGTCTGCCGGGCTGCACGCGAGCCGGTTGAACGGCGCGCCGCTGGTCTACAACTCCCCTGACCCGCTGCTGCCCGACCTGATCGTGTGCCGCCCTGAACTCGCGGCTGCCCTGCTCGACGGCGTTGCCTCGGCCATGGCGGGGCAGCGATGAGCGAGCCCCTTCTCGGCGCGCCGGGACAGTACCAGTTGACGCAGTTGCAAGCGCTCGAAGCAGAGTCGATATACATCTTCCGCGAGGTCGTCGCCGAGCTGGAGCGACCGGTGCTGCTGTTCTCCGGTGGGAAGGACTCCGCAGTGATGCTGCGCCTTGCGGAGAAGTCATTTTGGCCGGCACGCATTCCGTTCCCGGTCATGCACGTCGATACCGGTCACAATTTCGCCGAGGTGCTGGAGTTCCGTGACCGGCGGGTGGCCGAACTCGGCCTCACACTGATCGTCGCCAGTGTCGCCGAGGCCATCGCCCGAGGGACGGTGAGCGAGCCCCCCGACCGTACTCGCAACCGCATCCAGACCCCGGTGCTTCTCGAGGCGCTGGAGAAATATCGCTTCACGGCGATCTTCGGCGGTGCTCGCCGCGACGAGGATAAGGCCCGTGCCAAGGAACGGGTCTTCTCCTTCCGGGACGAGTTTGGCCAGTGGGATCCGAAGAACCAGCGCCCGGAGCTGTGGAGTCTGTACAACGCGCGGATTCATCTGGGTGAGAGCATCCGCGTCTTCCCGCTGTCGAACTGGACCGAGCTCGACATCTGGCACTACGTGGCCAATGAGCAGATTGAACTGCCATCGATCTACTTCGCGCACAAGCGCGAAGTTTTCGACCGAAACGGAATGCTCTACGGGGTGCACGAGTTCTGCCGGCCGCGCGAGGACGAACCGACGTTCACCGAACGCGTCCGCTACCGCACCGTGGGTGACGCCAGTCTCACTGCGGCTGTCCGGTCGTCCGCATCCACAGTCGCGCAGATCGTCGACGAGGTGGCCGCCAGTCGAGTGACCGAGCGCGGAGCTACCCGCGGGGACGACAAGTTCAGTGAGGCGGCTATGGAAGATCGTAAGCGCGAAGGGTACTTCTAGACGTGGACATGCTGCGATTCGCGACGGCGGGCTCGGTCGACGACGGGAAGAGCACGTTGATCGGCCGCCTCCTTTACGATTCCAAGTCGATTTTCGAGGATCAATTCGAGGCGGTGGAGCGAGCCAGCCGGAACAAGGGGGACGACTACGTCAACCTGGCGCTGTTGACCGACGGCCTGCGCGCGGAGCGGGAACAGGGCATCACCATCGATGTCGCCTACCACTACTTCGCCACACCCCGGCGCAAGTTCGTCATCGCTGACACCCCAGGCCACATCCAGTACACCCGTAACATGGTCACCGGCGCTTCCACAGCCAGCCTCGCGATCATACTCGTCGACGCCCGCAAGGGTTTGGTCGAGCAGAGCCGTCGGCACGCCTTCCTCGTCTCATTGCTGCGGGTGCCACACGTGGTACTGGCGATCAACAAAATGGACCTGGTGAACTACCGACAAGATGTGTACGACGCGATACATGCCGAGTTCACCAATTTCGCCACCAAACTCGACATCGTGGACCTCGCCGTCATCCCCGTATCGGCCCTGCACGGAGACAACGTCGTGACTAGATCCGGATTGATGCCCTGGTATGAGGGCACGTCGCTGCTGCACCACCTGGAAAACGTTCACGTAGCCAGCGACCGGAACCTCATCGACGTCCGCTTCCCCGTGCAATATGTCGTGCGACCGCAGTCCGCGCGGCATCTCGACTATCGGGGCTACGCCGGGCAGGTCGCCGGCGGGGTCCTCCGGCCCGGCGACGAGGTAATGGTGCTACCCAGCGGATTCAGCTCGCGCATCGCCGCACTCGACTCCCCCGATGGTCCGGTCGCCGAGGCCTACCCGCCCATGTCAGTCATCGTCCGGTTGACCGACGAGCTCGACATATCCCGCGGTGACATGATCTGCCGGCCGCACAACGCCCCGGCTGTAGTGCAGGACGTCGACGCGATGGTGTGCTGGATGTCCGAGACGCCGCTTCGGGTGGGTCAAAAACTGGCGATCAAGCACACCACGCGCACCGCCCGAGCCCTGGTCAGGGACCTGCAATATCGGCTCGACGTCAACACGCTGCACCGCGAGCCCAACGCCGAGGGCCTGCACCTCAACGACATCGGGCGGGTCCGCCTGCGCACGACGCTTCCGCTTTTCTGCGATGAGTACCGCCGCAACCGCACTACCGGCGGCTTCGTGCTCATCGACGAGGTGACGAACCGCACCGTCGGCGCCGGAATGGTCAACTGAGCAGCGTGGCTAGGGAGGCTGGATGTCGGTCGGGCTGGTTCTCGGCGGTCTAGCCGTGGGCTTCGTCGTCGGTCTCACCGGCATGGGCGGCGGCGCGCTAATGACCCCGATGCTGGTGTTCTTCTTCGGCGTCAACCCGCTGGCTGCCGTGTCGAGCGACTTGGTGACGAGCGCCATGATGAAGCCCTTCGGCGGGGCTGTGCACGCCCATCGGGGCACGGTGAACCGCGCCCTCGTTGGCTGGCTGGCGCTCGGATCGGTGCCCAGCGCGTTCGTGGGGGTCTTGGTGCTCCGGGCGCTGGGCAGCGCCAGCGCTGTCGATGACGTGGTGACCATGGCACTAGGCGCGGCGCTGGTCGTGGCCGCGCTCGCGCTCATCGCGAACGCCTACGTGTCGATGTCGCGAGGTGTTCGGGATCGGGCGACAGGCGGGATGGACGGCGACGATGCCCAGGATCCGTTGCGCAGCGTCGTGCGACCGCTGCCCACTGTACTGACCGGAGTGGTGGGCGGCCTCGTAGTCGGGATGACCTCGGTGGGCTCCGGTTCGTTGATGATCATCGCGCTGATGGTTATCTATCCTCGGCTACAGGCCTCGCATCTCGTGGGGACGGACCTGGTCCAGGCCGTGCCACTCGTCGCCGCAGCAGCGCTCGGGCACCTTCTGTTCGGCGACTTCCGGCTGAATGTCACCGCGTCCCTGCTCCTCGGCAGCATCCCTGGCGTCATTCTCGGCGCGCTTGCCTCCTCGCGGGCACCAGGTGGGCTGATCCGTCGGGCGTTGGCAGTGGTCCTGCTGGCCTCCGGGCTCAAGCTCCTCGGCGTGGCCACCACCGTCACCGTAGTGGTGTTAATGGCCTCTATCATTCTCGGTCCCCTCGCCTGGATGGGCGCTCGTCGGCGACATGGCCTTCCGGCACTGCGGAATCAGAGCAACTTACTCGGTCAACCTCATCGCAACACGCACTGCTAACTAACTGCCCGTTATTACTGCATGGAACTTGCTACCCGGTATTGTCTACTGACGCCGGGCATAAAGCCAAAGTGGTCCTAGCTAGAGGGTACACGAATCCACCCTAAAAGCGTCACACTCCGAATCTGCTACGTCACAGCTCGAAGCGCTCGGAGGGACCATACACTATATGCTCGACAGCGAACTGAGTTCATCACAAAATAGCTCGTGATCGCTCCACTGATCACGCGCTGCTCTGCTATCATGTTCCAATGAGGCTCAGCGGTCCGCGCCGCATCAGCAGAGTCACTCGTCGCTCAAGCCTGCTGGGCCTAGGGCTGTTGGCGACCGGAGCCCTCATAATTACCTTGTTTGTCGGCACCATCCAGAAAGATAAACAAGTTGTGAGCATACCGGCATCAAGCACCACGCAGACGCCAAACGAGTTGTGCGCGAACTGGCATCAAACGCCGGTCAAGTGGTTCAACGATTTAATAAATAAGCTCTGCACACTCCCGCCTCAATCCAATCAGCCCCTGCCGCCCAATCCATCGAAAGCCGTAGTCGTGCCTGCGGACTTCGCATATGCCGTGCGTTCGTCGACGGGGTGCCCGGTATCCGTGGCCGTTACCGACGATGTCACGTCCCGGTTAAATACTTTGCTCACCACGATTCCGGACGGTGCCACCGTCGAGCTTGCACCATCAGCCTGTTATCGCCTCGACCAGACCCTATTCATTCGAGACCGGCGCAATCTGACCATGAATGGCAATGGCGCCACCTTTAAACGTATTTCCTCAACCCCTCAAGCGATGCTGTATCCAAAGAGTAACCCACACTTTGCTGTACAGAACGGGTCAGGACTCACCCTTCAAGATTTTCGGATTGAAGGGTTGAATACCGTGAACGTCAGTCACCCGTGGGCACTCGACCCTAGCGGGTTTGGCTCGGGTTTCGGAAACAAAGCTTTTGAGTCAGGAATTATTCTGACAGGTACTAGCAGGATCACGATAACCAACGTCAAGATAGATGCAGTATTCGGTGACGGCATCACGGTGGGCAGTGAGAGGGCACCGACATGTACGTCTGACGTAACAATAGGTTCTGTCAGCATTGATCGAAATGGCCGCCAAGGCATCGCAGTGGTTTGTGCAACCGGTGTAGTAATCGATCGGGTAGAAGTCTTGCACAGTCATGGCGCCGCTATCGATCTCGAGCCTAATGGTGCCGACGCTCATGTGCAGCACGTAGAGATTAGCAATTCATACTTTAATGCGCGGATAATTAACATAGCCAGCTATGGCACTTTTGATATCTCCGATGTCTCTGTGCACGACAATACCTTGGGCGGCTGGAGTCCAGCCTATCCATGGTTGTGCGTATGTGGTCCGAGCAGTTCCCATCGTCATGACTGGAGCGTGCAGAACAACAAGACCTTGAGAGGTGCTTCAAATAGATCGACCGTCGTTTTTTCCAATGTCAAAAATGTGAGGTTTAGCGGAAATACGTCGAATTCCTTGGGAAGGGAGCCTGCCGCATCTGTTGAGCTCACCAATGTTGTCGGTGCTATCCAGATCACCGATAATACTCTCCGGGGAGCTCCCGCGACGTATTCAGCGGATTCGGCAACTGGGGCAGTCAGGGCGTGCGGCAATCGGCTCAGCGGTCAGCAGGGTGGCTCTCATTGTTAGCTATGGAGCCTACTCCGCTTCTGAGAAGCGTCGGTCGTTTGCAGGAACGGTAGGGCGCTGAAGCCGGCTGCCCAATCCGGTAACTTGGCAAGCCAACCTGCCTCATGCCCATCGAGCCACGCCCGAATTCTGCTGTGGTGGTGCGATGGCCAAACCCCGGCGCACTCATAGCTTCTGGCGCGCGCCGGAACTCTTGACCGCGGAGTATGGAGAGAGCAGGAGGCTTATGCCAAACGCAGTTTGAAGAAGTGGAGTCCCCGGACGGCGCTGAAGGCTGTAGTGTAGGTGCGCTTGGTCTGCGGTAGTCGGTGTGCATGCACTGCCAGGTCCTGAAGTGTGCGATTGCGCGTTCAATCACGTAGAGGACGCTTCTATGTTGCATCAAGATCCTTTTGAGCTTTTCCTCCTCCCGTGTGGTGTAGATGCCCGCCTGCGGAGTGGTCACATGTGGAGTCTGCGGTGCTCGGCGACGCGGCAGGTTGGGCCGCAGTAGAGGCGGGGTTGGCCGCGCTGGTCCAGCGGGGTGTGGAAGGTGCGCTGGCAGAGCCAGCCAGCGCGCGCATCGGAGGACGAGGCAGCAGGGATGGTCCGGGCACGGACCCGGAGCCCGGGTGGGGGGTGTAACGACGCTTCTATGAGTGTCAAGGGGCCTTGGGCGTTCCCCCCTTCTGCGTGCGTGATGGGTCGGTGTGCCTGGCCCCGGGATGGTCACATGTGGAGCCGGCGGTGCTCGGCGACGCGGCAGCGGGGGCTGCAGAACCGGCGTGGTTGGCCGGGTTGGTTCAGCGGTAGGTGGAAGGTGCGGTCGCAGAGCCAGTGCTGGCAGCGGAGGATGAGGCAGACGGTGTGGTCCGGGCAGGGACCCGGGAGCCGGGCAGGGGTGTAACGATATGTTCCGGGCTGGTTCGGGCGCTGGTTCATGCGCTGGCCGCGCGGGTAGGGGTCATCGCGGGGGTCAGCGTGCGGTAGAGCTGGCGGGCGATGTAGCGCTTTAGGCAGCGCCGGATCTCTCTGGTGCTCTTGCCTTCGGTTGTGCGCCGGATGACGTAGGCCTGAGTGGCGGGGTCGCTGCGAATCCTGGTGTTGGCGATGACGTGGATGGCCTTGTTCAGCGCGCGGTCTCCGCCTCGGTTGAGTCGGTGACGTGTGGTCTGCCCACTGGAGGCCTCAATCGGGCTGGTCCCGGCGAGGGCGGCGAACGCGGCGTCGTTGCGACACCGCCCGGCGTGGGAGAACGAGACGATGGCCTGGGCGCCGGTGACAGGGCCGATCCCACGCCGATCAGTTAGCCCCGGGACCAGGTCATTGACGATCGCTGCCAGCTCACCCCGGTTGGCCTTGAGCACCCGGCCCGCCTCGCGCACGGCCACAGCCAGGCGGCGGATCTCGCCGTGGCGCACGGCTCGCTCTCGGCTGGCCTCACGAGGCAGGCGGCGCCGGGCCAGCCCAGACAGGGTGGTGTCGGTGAGCCTGCCTCGCGCGAGACGACGGTCGGTGTCATCTCCGTCGCGCAACAGAGCCTTGAGACGGTTGATCTGTCCGGTGCTGGTCGTGGTCAGCTCCTGGCGTGCGCACAGCAGGATGCGCAGGGCTTCGCGGTCGCCGTCAGCCCGTGGGGTGGGCAACTTCTCGGCGGTGAGCTGTAGCGCGTAGAGCACCGCCAGGTGCGCGTCCATCGGATCGGACTTGCCTTGCCCCGGCGGGTCTTGCGAGTTGGTTGTTCGGCCTCGATCACCGGGATCCCGGCGGCGGCGGCCGCGCGGGCCAGCCCGGCGCCGTAGCTAGGGGTGCCCTCGATCGACAACACCAGCCTCGGACCGGGAGCGTGCTTGAGCGTCCAGGCCAATGCCTCGGCGTGGCCGGCGCTGTCGTTGCCGAACGAGCTGGTGGCGATCACCGCGCCGCTGGGGTAGGCGATCTCGACTTGATTGGTGTCGCGGTGGGTGTCGGCCCCGACGACTGCATCGAGGACTTCTGGGAGCATGGCCACTGGCCGGATGTCCTTCCTTGGGCACGGTCAACGTCGGCACCGGTCTGGATGAGGGTCACCGTGGTGGCACATCTGTGACGGGTCACGCTCGCGCGGACATGCTTCTAATCAAGCCAACTGCTGGGCCAGGCCGGTGCCGGCAACCACGACGGACAGGTCGTTACAAGGGCACGCCGAAGCGGCCAGATATTCGCCGAGTCACGTCGGGTCACCGGCACCGAGCCTGGTGGTTCTCCACCCAGGAGCACCGCAACGACACTCACAGATATTCCCGGGGCTGGTTCACGCGCTGATGTTGGCGGCTGGGGTCATCGCGGTGGTGAGGTCGCGGTAGAGCTGGCGGGCGATGTAACGCTTGAGGCAGCGGCGGATCTCGCGGCTGGGTTTGCCTTCGGCGGGGCGCCG
>QHBY01000540.1 GCA_003244245.1 Pseudonocardiales bacterium | reverse complement strand
CAGTTACAGCAAGCTCGGTCTAGGTTGCCCAGGACCTGCTGGTTCATCTCGACCAAGCGGGCCTGGCCGCGCGCCTTGGCGGCGGAGATGATCTGCAGAACCTGCTGGCGGTGGGTGCGGTGCTGCGGCAGGAATTCCGGCGTGGTCACGAACATCGGGCAGGTCAAACACGCGTTGGCATGCGGGCAGGTCTTCTGCACGGGCAGGCCGCAGAAACCGTTGGACAGGGCTTGGGTGGCGCGGCCGAGCCGTTGCTTGGCCCAGTTCGCCTCAGCCAGCGGGCCACCGGGGTCGATGGTGATGGCCTCGCCTTTGGTGTTGACCTTGCGGGCGGCCTCCCAGTGCCGGCGGACGGTGGTGTCGTGCAGTCGGGCATAGTGGGCCGTCATCTCACCAGGCGAATGATCCAAAAGCACCCGGACCACCTCTTGCGGGACATCGCGGTTGATCAACCGAGTGCCGAATGTGTGCCGCCATTGATGTGGTGTGAGGTGTACTGAGCGGCCCTGCTCGTCCTGGACGTCGCAGCGGCCCAGCCAGTCCCGCAACTGGCCGCGATAGGAGTGCGTCGACAAGGGCTTGCGCCCGTCCGGGTTCATCTCCGGGGCGGGGAACAGCCAAGGACTACCGTCGAGCCATCGGCGCAGGATCCGCTGTTGTTGCTCGATGATCGCCTTCTCGAGTTCCTCGTCAATCGGGACGAGCGCTTCTCGTTTCATCTTGCGGTTGGTGTAACGCAGGTAGGACGCGCCGTCGCCGTCACGCACAACGCAGTCGAACGCGACCTTGCTGGCGTCGCCGACACGTAGGCCGCAGCGGATCAGGATGACCGTGAGCAGCCGACTCTCAGGGTTGTTCCATCGGTCGAGGTTCGCGGGCCGCTCGACCTGAGCCATGACGTGTTCGGCAAGTCCACGCGGCAGGCGCTTTTCGCGTTTGGGAAAGTCGTCAGGGTAAAAGGCCGCGCTGGCAGGCAGGCTGCGGTCCCACTCGTGCCGGCGGATCGCGTCGAGGAAGGCACCCAACGAGCTGATGTCCCGGTTGCGCGAGCCCAGCGCACGGGTGTCAGTGGCCAGGTCGGCCAGATAGCGCTCCAGCGTCAATCGGTCAAGCCTGACCAGGCTGGTGATGTTGACCGGCGGGGACTCCAGGAATCGCGCCAAGCGCGTCACCGCTTGGACGTCGACGTATGTCTGGATGGGACTACGCCCGATGCTCAACCGCCAGCGGGCGAACCGTTTCGTCAGCTGGCGCAGCCAGGGCTGCGGGATCCCGTCGAACCGCAGCCGCTTCCGGCCCTCGATCCCGAGCCGGTGAAGCTCCCACACATCCCGGGGGAACTCGGCCTCCCATCCGCTGCCGCAGTGCAGATCCTCCAAGCACCGGTAGGCGTAGCGCAGAAACGCGAGCTGCCCGTTCTGGGCGTGTCTCGCGGCGTGGTTGGCGTCGAAGTACTCGACCCAACGCGGCATCGGCCAGTCCAGCAGCGAGCCCACCCCGCTGGCAGCCGCCAGCGCGATGACCGGCCGCGCGATGCCGGAATGGGTCTTGATCTGCCGCTCGTCGTGCCGGCACTGCAGCGCGTACTGCAACTCCAGCTTGAGCTGCCGGCGCTCGTCAAACGGCCGGAAGTCGAACCGGTCGTCTCCATAGGACTCGCAGAGCACGCCGAACTCATCGAGGTCGGGACGTCCCACGGCCTCCCAACGAGACCGATGGTTGACGCAGAACAGTGAACGTCCCTGCGTCCACAATGTGCAGTAGGACAACGCGCAGACCGGATGGTCGGGATCTTGAACCGGGGCGAGACCGGCCAACCATGCCGCACGGTCCGGCTTCCCCGCCCGTTCCCAGAACCCTTCGTGACGAACACACAAACCCCGGCGGGCGCCGCCGAAATGGCAGCCCGGCACAACACAGACTGTGAGTTCCTTTCGCCCCAGCCCCTCCGGGGACGCCGCCGCGGCGAACACCTCGATGTCAGGGCAGCCGTTCTGCTGCCACGCGTAGTAGTGGCCCTTGCAGAGCCCTCGGGTCCGCGGTTGGCGGACACAGCCCGGCACCGGCAGGGCGTGGTGTCGAACACCAACGCACCACGCTCGGGGACCAGGATGTCCACCCGGAACTCCGGACGGACAGTGGCCATGAGCTTGCCCAGCAACCCCGACGCCGCAGCCGGGGCGGGTATCAGCTCTGCCGCGGTCACCACCGCACCTCTTGCCCAGTGAGGAAGCCAGCGGCCTCCAGAGCGCGGCGGGCGTCCTCGACAGACAAGTGACCGTATATGTCCAAAGTGGTCGTAATCGAGGAGTGCCCGAGCAAAGTGCTGACCACCTCAATCGGAGTCTTTTTCCGCAGCAGGCGCGTGGCGTAGGTGTGCCGGTACCAGTGCGGGTCGAAGTCAACGCCTGTGTCCCGTCGCAGCCGTTGCACGAGGTCGTAAACCGCCGGATAGCCCCACGGACGTCCGAACGGCTGGCCCCAGAGGTTGATGAACACGTAGTCGGAGTCGAGGTCGCCGTATTCCTCGTGCAGGTAGTCGGCGTAGAGCCGAACCACTTCCGGGCTGACTGGAACGGTGCGCGGTGTCGCCGACTTGGCACGTGCCCTGTTGTCGTTGGCCCGCGGCGTGATCGTCAGCTCGCCCTCAGCGGCGGCCAGGTCCTCATGGCGCAGGCCCAAGGCTTCGCCGATCCGAATTCCTTCTCCTGGTGTCCCCGGGCTGTCGTGTGATGTCGCACGAACCGGGTGATTGGCGCGGTGCTGCGGCGGTTCTCCTTGGGTGTGGTGCTCGTGGCTGGTAGTCGTTCACGGCTGTCAACCTGGAGAGCGAGGAAGAACGAGTGCGTGCATTCCCGGTGAGTTTGCCGTCCGGCCAGCGGTATTGGACGGTGCTGGATGAGGATTTGCAGGTCGTGGCTGTGGCCGATGGTTTCCTGCGGCACCAGCGGTTCGGCCGTGACGGTGCGGAATCCACGACCAAGGCGTATGCGCACGCGATCGCGTTGTTCCTGCGCTGGTGCGCGCGGTCGGGCCGGTCGTGGGAGGCCGGTATCGAACAGCTGGGCTTATTCATGACGTGGCTGGCCCACGCCGGGCCACTGGCCTCGGCGGCCGGTGGCAGCGGTACTGGTTCGGCGGTGGTGTTGGCCGGACCGGGCAGCCAGCCGTCTCGGTCACCGTCGCGGATCAACGGAGTGCTGAGCGCGGTGCGGGGCATGGTGGTGCACGCGGTCGCCGCCGGGACGGCCCCGGCGCGTCTGGTGTCGTTGCTCTATGAGGTGGCCGATGACCGTGACCTACCCGAGCAGGCGCGCGGTGAGGACGGGTCGATGTCGTGGCGGCTGCGGGCCCGGCATCGGCTGCACGAGCCCGAGGCGCCGGTGGATCGGGCGAGTGATGGCGACATCGTCGCGTTGCTGCGGGCGTGCCGCTCGGCGCGGGACCGGTTGATCGTGTTGCTGATGGCCCGGGCTGGGCTGCGCCGCGGGGAGCTGTGCGGGTTGCGTCGCGGGGATGTGCACCTGCTCGTCGACTCGCGCGGGTTGGGGTGCGAGGTCGCCCGGGCGCATCTGCACGTGGTGCGCCGGGAGGACAACCCGAACCTGGCGTGGGCCAAGTCGCGTCGGCGGCGGGTCGTGCCGCTGGATTTCCTCACGGTGGGGGCGTTTGACACCTACGAGTTCGAACGCATGCGGGTCACCCCGGCGGCGACCAGCGATTTCGTGGTCGTGAACCTGTTCCGGGCGCCGATCGGCGCGCCGATGCGCCCGGACGCGGTCGGGGAGCTGCTCGCGGCGGCATCGCGGCGGGCCGGGCTGGACCGGCCGGTCCGCCCGCATCAACTTCGCCATGCCTGCGCCAGCAACGTCGCCGATGCCAGATGCGGTATCGATGTGCTCGCTGAGCTGCTCGGACACTCCTCGGTCACCTCATCACAGGTCTATATGCATCCGGACCCGGGCCGGTTGCGGGCCGCGGTCGAGATGGTGCCCAGCCCCCGCGAGCAGGCCGGAGCCACCCGGTGACCGCTGCCGCGGTGGTGCGGGCGGGATCAGCCGCCGAGGGCGTGTGCGAGTTCCCGCGGGTGCTGCGGGAGACGGTGTTCGTGGGCCCGGCCACCCGCTTGGCCGCGATGCTGGATCCGGCATTCCTGGTCGAAGCCGGATGGGACCCAACGATTCGGGTGCTGTCCTTGCCCGCCCAGCATCCGCTGCTGGGCCGGACGCTGTGCCGGGTGGATGGCTGCACGGCCACCGCCCACGGCACCAAGATCGGCGGGCTGTGCTGGCGGTGCTTTGCCCGCCTCACGCGGGTGGGGATGACCGCCGAGCAGGTCATCTCCGCACCCGAGTTGCCGCCGCTGCCGGCCCGCCCGGCCGGATGCGCGGTTCCCGGGTGCCTGCGCATGTCCACGGGCGGACGGCCGAGGCAGCAGACCGGGCTGTGCCAGGCGCATTCCCGCCGGTTCCGCCGGAGGCGTGGGATGTCGATGACGCGGTTTTTGGCCGACCCCACGGTGAGGCCGTTGCCCGCGCTGGGGCCTTGCAGCGTGGCGTCCTGCGCCCGACGCGCCGAGAGCGAACACGGCTACTGCCCCACCCACTACGTCCGGTGGCGAAACACCGTCACCGCCGACCCCGGGATCGACCCGCGGCACTGGCAGCAGACCCAGCCCGCGGTCTCCGAAGGTGGGCAGGTCAGCCTGCGTGGGCTGCCCCCGCTGGTGGTGGTTGAGGTGTTGTTCGGCGCCCAGCAGCGCATCCGCGGCGGAGCCAAGCTCACCGATGTGAATCTCCGCGCGGTCTGTGACACCCTGCGCCGCGAACAGGTCGCCTCGATCGGGGCGTGTGAGGACGACCGGGTTCCCGGCAAGCCGGCCAGGTCGCTGCTGCGGGCGCTGATCCGCGACGTCCGCCGGGCTCTGGCCGATCCCGGCAGCGAGCAGGCCAAGGACATCTGGGACCTGGCGGTGTTCGGCCATCCCGGAGGGCTGTCGTTTACCGGCATCGCCCAGTCGTGGCTGCGCCACGCCGCCAAGCGGTGGGCGGCCGAGCAGCTGCCCCGTCACCGCGGCGCCGGCGCGTCCAACGTCCGGCAAAAGATCAACGCGGTGGCGCGGTTGTCCGAGAGCCTGCGGTCCCGACCAGACTACGGAGACCTGCCAGCCGCCCTGAGCCGGCCCGACATGGAGAATTTCCTCAACCGACTCGCCTATCTGGAGTCAGCCGGAAAAATCAGCCGCTACCACCGCAACGTCATCTGCCGTGGCGCCCGCGCTGCTCTCACCGGGATCCGCGCGCTGGGCCTGACCCGCCCCGGGCAGACGGCCGCCGGGCTGCCCGACGTGTTCGCCATNNCCCCGCCGAGCCCGTGCGCGGCGAACCGGATCGTGACCTGCCACCGGAGATCATGGCCGTGCTCTGCGCGAACCTGGACAGCCTCGAGCCTGCCGAGGTCAGAGTCGCCACCCAGATCGCCATCGACACCGGGCGCCGGCCCGAAGACATCCTCGACCTGCCACTGGACTGCCTGCAACGCGACAAAGGCGGCGACGCCGTGCTCGTCTACGACAACGCCAAAGCCCATCGTCTGGGCCGGCGCCTGCCGATCAACAAGGCCACCGCCGCCGTGATCACCGGCCAGCAGCAGCGGGTCCGGGCACAGTTCCCCGACACCCCGCCCGGCCAGCTGAAACTGCTGCCCGCCCCGCGACGCAACCCCGACGGGCGCAGGCCCATCACGATCTCCATGCTGGAAGATCGACACCGTGGTTGGGTCAGCGGGCTCGGCACCCTGTGCACCCGCGACGGCGTCGAGTTCGACACGACCAGGACCGTTCCCTACGCCTACCGCCATACCTACGCTCAACGCCACGCCGACGCCAGCGTGCCCATCGACGTCCTAGCCGAGCTACTTGATCATCGAAATCTGAACGTCACTCGCCAGTACTACCGGGTTGGGGAGGATCGCCGCCGCGACGCCGTCGACAAGGTCACGGCGCTGAGCTTCGACCGACACGGCAACCGGATCTGGCGCGACGCCCACGCGCTGCTGGAGTCCGAGCACGCCCGCTACGCGGTCGGGGAGGTCGCCGTCCCCTACGGCACCTGCACCGAACCCTCCAACGTGCGAGCAGGTGGTGGCGCCTGCCCGGTCCGGTTCCGCTGCGCGGGCTGCGACCACTTCCGCACCGATGTCTCGTTCCTACCCGACCTCACCGGCTACCTCGATGACCTGCTGCGCACCCGGGAACGCCTGGCCGCCACCATCGACGGCGTCGACGAGTGGGCCCGCGCCGATGCCACCCCGACCGGCGAGGAGATCACCCGGATCCGGCGCCTGATCAACCAGATCAAGGGCGACATCACCGAACTCGACGAGGCCGAGCGCGCCCGCGTCGAGGACGCGGTCGCGGTGATCCGCCGGCACCGGGCGGTGTCCCTGGGCATGCCGAGCACCCGCGCCGGCCAGCCCACGCTTGCGCGAGAGCAGGCGCTGGCATGACCGCCGGGTCACCGGCGGCGAGCGGTCGGAGCGCGGCGATGCGCCACGGCCGGCAAGCCGACTCCATCCGCCGCCGCCAACGCGTCCTCACCGCTCTCGACCGTGCCCTCGCCGACGGTGCCGAGATCAGCGTCTGCGGGATCGCCCGCGCCGCCGGGGTCGACCGCAGCTTTCTCTACCGACACCGCGACCTGCTCGAGAAACTCCACGCTCTCGAAGCCACCCCACCCGCGACAGGGCAGCCAGCAGGTCCGGTGGTCACCCGGGCCTCGCTGCAGGCCGACCTGCTCGCCGCCCACGAACGCGCCGCCCGGCTCAACACGCGGGTACAGCACCTGGAGAAACGCCTGTCCGAAGCACTCGGCGAGCAGGCCTGGCGCGAGTCCGGGCTCGACACCCCGACCGACATCGACGCCCTCCGCCAACAGATCACCCACCTCGAACAGCAGGCCATTGACCTGCGTATCCAACTCGAGGAACGCGACGAGGACCTCGCCGCCGCACGCGCCACCAACCGCGAACTCATGGCCCGCATCAACATCTCCCACCACAACAGGTGAACCCCCATCAGCAGACTTGTGCCACACCTGTTGCGCTCGATAGCATTCCCCAACCAGCCTCTGAGCTGCACAAACGCGAGGAACTAACCTCCGCTGCAGGGCCGAGCCCCGGAGAAGACGCCTGTATCCCACAGGAAAGCCCAAAGCAAGCGGTCCCGCAGGTGTGTGCACGCGTCCAGGATTGCCTGGACCTGCCCGGCGGTCAGGATCGTTGGCTGCTTGCGCGCAGCCTTCAGCTTGATCGCCCGCCGCCGTTCCGGCTCGCCGCCGCTTAGGTGGTAGAGGAACGGCTTCCATCCCGAACGCCGTCGACGCGCCGGCTGGAGCTCGGTGACAAGGTCGCCGAGCTCGACCCCGTGCCGGGCATGGAACGTGTAGAGGCCGCTGACCGCCGACAGCTTCCTGTTGACGGTGCCAGCCGAGCAATGGTGCTCGGCCGAGGGCAGCATCGCCCCCCCGCCGCTCCGACCGGCCGGTGGCAGGCGCAGCCAGGCAACGAACTCACCGAGATCCTCCAGCCGGACCTCGCGCCAGTCCAGGCCCCGTACATCGAGGAAGACAAACCAGTCCTTCAGGTCATGGGCGTACGCCTTGACCGTGTTCGGGGACCGCTCGATGTCGGTCAGGTAGGCCAGATAGCGCTCGATCGGCACTACCGGCCCGTCATCGCCGAGGACCGTCCACGATTCAAGCGACGAGACGGGCATCAGCACCCGCTGCACAAGCATCGAACCTCCGGGGTATCTGCGTGATGGAAGACCGCAGATAACCACCTCCAGCACGCAGATTCCGGCTGGCTAATGGTCCGTGTTGCACGTCGTAGACACCCTCATACGGACTCAAGAGAACCTGGATGAATCTCCGGTCGACCCCGTCTTCGGTGAGGTGCGTGACATAGGAATGCCTCAAGCTGTGGACGACCAGGGCGGTCGGCAGGCCCAGGGCGTCGCGGTAGGCGACGAACCGGGCGTTGATCTCCGCGGGCTTGATCCGACCGCCGCGTTCGGTCACCCACAACGCTGGATGATCGGCACAGCCGAACCGGGGCCGCACGTTCTCCACGTAGTCGACGACCGCCTCGACCGCCCAGTCCATCACCGCGGCGACGTTGCGACGCCGGGGCGGCTGGCCCTTCTTCGCTTTGCCGTAGCGGACGTTAAGCATCCCGTACCGCCCGAACTCCGGAGCCGCTGGATTGCGGCCGAAGTCCACCAAGTCCAGCTTGGAGGTATCGGTGCGACGCAGCCCCCACCCGTAGACGACCTTGAACAAGACAGCGTCCCGGTAGGCGGCCAGCGCGCCCTTCCGTTTCGACGTCACCGCCCGTTCTACCTGGTCATCGGCGTAGTCCAGGAACCGTTGCAGCTCGGCCGAGTGAACGGCCGGGCCTCGGGGTTGCCCTCGTAGTCGTTGAGGTGGGCGATCGTGTTCCATTCGTGAGCGATCGCCACCGGATGGTTCCCGGGGCCGAACGCCTGCTCACACGCCACCGCCCATCCATACCGGCCGTCGATGATGAACTCGGTGAACAACCGCAGGCTGCACTGGTAACTACGGATCGTCGACGGCGCCAGGTGCTGCTCGGCCGTCAGCTGCAGCGACCACTCATCCATGTGCCCCGGAGACCACCCCCACGGGTACTCGTTGGTGAACTCCAGGAACCGGCGGACCATCGCGGTGCAGAGATAGATCGTGCCCGCGATGGATTGGGCCACAAACAACCATCTCAACTAGACTCATGAGTAGACACGTCATGCGCTTCCTCCGTGTGTCGCCTCTTGTGGGCTCCTCGGCAGGGCCACTATCCGCCCGCGTCTCACTTCGACCGCGCGGCGCATCTCGGTCAGCCATAGTTGAGATACGCTATCCGGTGCGTGATGCTTGACCGGCTTCTCAGGAGCCCAGCGGCGTGACTCTGATGTCCGGAAAACGGCCGAAGTCGCAGTCATTGGACAGCACTGTGTCGACACCGTACTCACGGCACAGAGCGACAATGACGGCGTCGGTGACCAGCCCGCCCCGCACCTGGCCCTCATCGAGAATTTTTCTGAGCAGCTTCCAATGGCGCGGACCGGGGCGAGCATACGAACCCGTCGGGCTGCCCTGCAAATGGTCGAGGAACTCGACTGCCTGGCCGATCGGGGTGGGCGGATCGAAGATCGGTTGGGTGACGATCCGAACGAACCCCCAAGCGGCCACTACCGGCGGGCCCCACGGGACTACACCTTCCGCAAGCTCAGCGAGCCGGCTGCGAGCGACCGTATGCAACGGTCGCTCGGCACGGTTCCCGTAGATCAGATGTTCGTATCAACGGCGATCACGACATCGGCCGCCGCTGCTCCGCTCGATCGAGATACTCCTCGAGCGCTGCGTTGCTGTTGATGTCGACGGTCGGCATCCGCCTACCCTGGGTGACCGGGAGATCAAGCCGAAACTCGGCTGGTGGCGGGTCCGCAAGCGTCCTGCGCAGGGCATCCGAGATCAGGGCGGTCAGCGTCACTCCATACGTCAGTCCCGGTTGGTCGGTTCCGCTGCCGACCTGCTGCGACAACAGTGCTTCGGACCGCCGCGCTGGGTTAGCTCTGCCAACGTTGCGCCGGAGGAGTGATGGGTCTGGGCATCTGCCCGTAACCCTGTATTCTTCCCCAGTTCCACTACCCTGAGGAGATAGCTGGTGACGCACGATGACCGCGCGGCGTCGTAGGAAGTCGGGCTCCGGGCCCTCTGCCACTGCTCTGATCGCCTGGCTCGGTGCTAGACAGACGGCTATCGGCGTCCCCATGATTGCACCGGCCTCGGTGATCCACGGCGGACATACCCCTCGAATGCCCCGTAGCCGGGCGGTCCTCGTCGGTCGTGCCTGCGGGGTTGCGGCCGGCACCCTGTTGGCGTGTGGGTCCGTGCTGGCCAGCGCCACTCACACGGGTGACGGCTCGCTCGCCGGGAACAGTGCGCCCCTGCCCAACCGCATCCCCGTCGCGTTGGGCGCCGACAATCCCGACGGATACCGTGCGGAGGCTGCTCCCACCGATCGCTCGTCTGCCGCGCCGGAATTGGTCAGCGCCCAGGCAGTTGCTGAGAACAGCAAGGCACTTCATCCGAGGCTTGGGGAAGTTCGGCGGAACAACCCGGTCTCCGTGAACACGCCGGCTGAACCCACCCGGCAGTCGAGTGCAGACCAACGGCCTTGGCATTCGCCTTCGCCGGCGGCTGGTCACGCTCCGAGGGCCATCGAACCAGTCGCCCCGATGCTGGATCCCGCCACCAAGGGAGTCCGTCGGGTCGCTCCGGTGGGCGGGGTGCTGACACCGGCAAATCCGAGTGGCGAGCAGACTGGCAGTGTCCGTGATGAACCGGCGTCAACTCCGCGTGCTGAGCAGACGCCCCCTTCCACCAGCGATGCTGTCACCAGCGATACTGTGGCGTCGGTCAGGCAGGTCGTCCTACCTGTCGCCGGTGCCGTCCAACCGGCCGTTGAACCGGCGACCCAACCTGCGATGGCAATGCTCACGTCGTTGCTGCTGAAGGGCTGACCCCGGACCGGGCACCCCTCATCCCTCGATAGCGGCTGGATGGCTCCTGGATAGGATCGAGCACCGAATCGCCATCGCCGTATCGTCGAGGAGCTCCCGTGGTCGTGTCGTCCGCAGCTGTCCAGGCCGCCCTGCGGGTCACGGTGCCGGCTGGGACGACCGCTGGGCAGGCCCTGCGCGATGGGGGAGCGCCCACCACTGGACCAGACGCCCTCGTCGTCGCTCGGGATCCGCAAGGTGCCCTGCGGGATCTGAACTGGGCGCCCGAGTGCGACACCGAGGTCCACGCCGTCGCAGCGAGCAGCCCCGACGGGCGCGGCGTTATCCGGCACTCGTGCGCACACGTGCTCGCCCAAGCCGTGCAACAGCACTTTCCCGAGGCTAAGCTGGGCATTGGTCCGCCGGTGGCAGACGGTTTCTACTACGACTTCGACGTCGACCGGCCGTTCACTCCTGAGGACTTGGCGGTCCTCGAGAAAACCATGCGCAAGATAATCAAGGCCGGCCAGCGATTCTCCCGCCGCGTGCTGAGTTCGGTGAGCGAGGGCAAGCGTGAGCTGGCGGATGAGCCGTACAAGCTTGAGCTGGTCGACCTCAAAGGGTTGACGTCGAACGCCGGCATTGATCCTGACGAGGTCATGGAGGTCGGCGCGGGGGAGCTGACCGTCTATGACAACGTCCACCCGCACACCGGTGAGACCGTCTGGGGCGACTTATGCCGCGGACCTCATGTGCCCACGACGAGACACATCCCGGCGTTTAGGCTGATGCGAACCGCGGCCGCCTACTGGCGGGGCAGCGAGCGCAACCCGCAGCTGCAGCGGATCTACGGCACCGCGTGGGAATCGACCGAGGCACTGGAACGGCATCTGGAGCTACTCGCCGAGGCTCAGCGCCGAGACCACCGCAAGCTCGGTGCCGAGCTGGACCTGTTCAGCTTCC
>QHBY01000539.1 GCA_003244245.1 Pseudonocardiales bacterium | reverse complement strand
CTGTCGGCGGTTGCGGTCGCCTTTGCTGTCGACGTTCCCCCTCCAGCGCCCGCGGGAGAGTCGCCCGCGATCGTCACCGTCGATTTCGACCATCCGGTCAGCCGGTTTTTCAGCGACGGCGCCCTTGGCGCCGGCGTGGATGGGCAAGGACAGGGCGAGACCGCCGAGATCTATACCCCGCGCAACCTGCGCGCGATGCGATCCGCCGGACTCCGCGCATTGACCTACCGGCTTCGCACGGAGCTGGCAGTGGAGGCCTGGCACTGGAACCCACACGGGCGCTGGAGCGACCCGCGCCGCCGCCGGGGCTACTGGACATCGTCAGACCGGCCGGGACGCTCCTTCGGCGCGACCTATGGCTATCGGCTCCCCCGGCGAGGCAACACCAGCGACCAGGCCAACGACAACGGCTACTCGCGCCTTGACGACGGCGACCCCCGGACGTTCTGGAAGAGCAATCCCTACCTGGATCCTCGCTACGCTGGACGCTCGGCGCCGCCGCAGTGGGTGCTGATCGACCTCGGACGCGCGCGCCGGGTGGGCGCTCTGAGCGTCCTCTGGGGCGCCCCGTCCGCGCGCCGCTTTGTGGTGGAGCGCTGGGTTGGGGCCAATGCCAACTTCGCGGTGGGTCCGCTGTCGGGTCGCTGGATACCGTTTGCCCACTCGCGGTTCGCCGGACGCGCCGGCGGCCAAAGCGTGCGCTTGAGCGCTCGCCCGGAGACCACGCGCTTCGTCCGCGTCGTCCTGATGGCCAGCTCCCATACCGCCGGCGCGGGATCGCACGACGTCCGCGACCGCCTCGGGGTCGCCATCCGCGAGCTGGCGCTCCGCGAGAACCGGCATTCGCGCGACCTGCTCCGCCACCGCCCCGACAACCATCAGACCATCACCTACGCCTCATCCACGGATCCCTGGCACCGCGCCAGCGACCGAGATCCCAACACCGAGCAGCCGAGCTTTCAGCGCGTGCTCGCGAGCGGACTGGCTAGCGGTCAGCGCGTCATGGTGCCCGTACCGCTGCTATACGGCACGCCGCCCGACGCCGCCGCGGAGCTGCGCTTCCTGCAAGCGCTGCACTATCCGGTCGGCCGGGTGGAGCTCGGAGAGGAGCCTGACGGGCAGCTCGCCAGCCCAGAGACCTACGGCGCGCTGTTCGTAGAAGTGGCACGCGCGCTGCACGCCGTCGACCCCAGGGCCAGGCTGGGCGGACCGGGGTTTCAGACCTCGATTCCCGATTGGGAGGCCTGGGACGATGGGCACGGCTCGACCTCGTGGACGCGGCGCTTCGTCGCCTACCTGCGCTCCCGGCGGGCTCTGGGCGAGCTGCGCTTCTTCTCCTTTGAGTGGTACCCGTTCGACGACGTCTGCTCAGCGCCGGCCCCACAACTCGAGCGCGCGCCCGGCCTGCTCGCGGGCCTGCTGCACCGCCAGGAGCTCGATGGCCTGCCGCCTTCGGTGCCTCGGGTCATCAGCGAGTATGGGTACTCGGCGTTCGCCGGGCGGGCGGAGGTCGATCTCCCAGGCGCCCTGCTCGATGCAGAGACCGCCGCGCAATTTCTGACGCTCGGCGGCGACGCGAGCTATCTCTACGGCTACGAGCCCCAGCCCCTGATCAGGGAGTCCGGCGTATGCAACACATGGGGAAACCTGGCGCTGTGGCAGTCTGACGACGCTCATCGGATCATCCGGCCGCTGGCCGCCTTTCACGCAATGAGGTTGCTGACCGGCCGCTGGGCGCAACCCGGCGGCGGACGCCACGTCATATACGCCACCAACGTCGGCGCAGCCGGGACGAACGCCCGTGCCGCGGTCAGCGCCTACGCGGTGCGCCGCCCTGACCGGGGGCTGGCGATCCTGCTCATCAACAAGGACCCTCGCCTGGCGCGTACGGTGCGCGTGGTCGCGGAGTCGGGAGGTGTGAGCGGGCCCGTCGAGGGACCTGGCGACGTGTTTGCGCTCTCGGGGGCACAGTATGTCTGGCATCCACGTGGCGAGCGGGGCTTTGCGCGCCCGGACCGG